>JAYVOO010000167.1:0-7980 GCA_043757905.1 Oligoflexia bacterium | reverse complement strand
AAGTTCGTCGTGGCCTGGATCACCGGCTCGGTTGGCGTGCTTTCCGAAGGTATCCACTCGGCGCTTGACCTAATCTCCGCCAGTCTCGCTTTCTTCACGATCCGCGAGGCCGGCAAGCCCGCGGACCATGAGCATCCCTTCGGCCACGGGAAGATTGAAACGGTCTCGAGCCTCTTTGAGTCCCTCCTGCTCGTCGTCGCGGCGGGCTTGATCATCTACGAGGGCTTCGAGCATCTTTCGCATCCGGAGCCGGTGAGCTATCCAGGTCTCGCGATCGCGACGATCGCGATCTCGCTCGTCGTGAGTTTTCTGGTCTATCACCAGAACTCGCGGGCGGCCCTCGAGACGGATTCAAGCGCCATCCGCGTGAACGCGCTCCACTTCCTTTCGGATGTTGTCGCGAGCGCCGGCATCCTGATCGGTCTCGTCATCCTCAAGTTCACCGGCTGGTTGATCGTCGACTCGATCATGGCTTTCGGCGTCGCAGCCTATATCCTTTTCATTTCCTTCGGTCAGGTCAAGGAGGCCCTTTTGGAGCTAACCGACACTCAGCTCCCGGCCGAGGAGATCCAGTCGATCAAGGAGATCCTCGAGGACTTCCACGAGTATCCGAGCATCGAGGCGCATGACCTGCGCACACGCAAAAGCGGGTCCCAGCGGCATGTCGATTTCCACCTCGTTGTCTGCGGCAAGATGAGCGTCGAGGAGTCGCACTCGGTCTGCGACGAGATCGAGGACAAGATCCGCTCCGTCTTTCCGCGCGCGTCGGTGAACGTTCATGTTGAGCCTTGTGGCGTGGAGTCTAATCCCTGCCACGTCGCTTGCCCAATCTTCAAATCCTATCAGCAACAAGGTGGCGAACCCCATGGAGCGAAGTAATGAACATTGAACCTGCTCTTCTAAAGACGGCGGATGTGTCCGAGCTCAAGCGCGTTCGCGGAGTTTGCTTGGACATCGATGATACGCTCTCGAGCTCGGGCAAACTGACGGATGAGGCCTATTCCGCTCTTTGGGACTTGAAGCGCGCGGGATTTGCGGTCGTTCCGGTGACGGGCCGGCCCGCGGGCTGGTGCGACCATATCGCGCGCTTTTGGCCAGTGGACGCGGTCGTGGGCGAGAACGGCGCGTTCGTCTTTCATATGAAAGAGGGTCGGCGTCAGCGCCTCGACACGCTTGACCCGGATCAGATCGCGGCGGCGCAGGCCAAGCTGGGCGAGCTTGGCGCATCTATTCTCCGCCGTTTTCCCGACGCGAAGTGGGCCTCCGACCAAGCGTTCCGCGAGTTCGATCTCGCAATCGATGTCTGCGAGGACGTGCCCGCTTGGGCGAGGCTTGAAGTCGACGCCCTGATCGCGCTCTGCCATGGCGTGGGGGCACATGCGAAGCTCTCGAGCATCCATGTGAACGCCTGGTTTGGGAATTACGACAAGAAGAGCGGCTTTCGTAGCTGGCTGGCGAGCGGGCTCAGTCCCGCGATGCCGCCAGAAGGCGACTGGCTCTATGTCGGCGACTCCCCCAACGACGAACCCATGTTCGAGGTTTTCCCGCGCTCAGTGGGAGTCGCGAATCTTCGCAAATACCTCGATCGGCTCGAGCATCCCCCGCGCTGGCTGACTACCGCCGAAAGCGGCGCGGGATTCGCAGAGATGGCGCGGGCACTGATCGCGGCGAAGGGCGCGTGAACAGATGATGAACCGCTGGATGCACCGCCTGCTCACCAACCTGACGGTCGCCTGCGTTGCGTTGCTTGCGGGTGTGTGGGTGGGAAGCCATTCGGTGGTGAGGCCGGGCGCGGGCCTGCTGGAGCTTCCTGCGATCGCGCCGAGTTTGCTAGCGGAGGCGCCTCCGGTCTCAGTCGATCCCTCGCCCGAGCCGACGCTTTCTCCATCTCCCGTTCCCCCGCTTTCACCCGTTCCGTTGGGAGCGCCTTCGTCTGGCGGTGCGAACGCGCGCGCTTTGCCGCTTCTTGCGGCCGCGCCGGCTCCGAAGCGCGTGGCCGGGAACTCTCCGACCGGCATTGTCGCGTTCGATCGCCTCGGAGGCAATAGCCGCACGGACTTGACTGGTGGCAAGCTCGGATGGTTCAAGGAAGGGCGCGCTTCCGAGGATTTTGAAGCGGGTTTTCTGCCTGACGTCGACTTTTACGGAGAACCCGCCGCCTCGATCCGCGCGATCCGCGAAAGCCCGCGGCCGTTCGGCGCGCTCACTCACGTCCTGGATGCCCGCGAGTTCTCTGGCAAGCGAGTCCAGCTCCGAGCGCTCGTGAAGGCCGAAGGTGCGCGGGACGGCGGCGCGCTTTTCATCCGCGCCGAAGACAATTCCGGCCAGCGAATCTCCACCCAGCAAGTCACGTTTCGCGAAGGCTTCGACTGGAAAGCTTTTGAAATAGCGCTCGACGTGCCAGTCGAGGCGCTTCGTCTCTCAGTTGGGCTTGTTCTTGAGGGCCGGGGCCAGGCCTGGATGAAGCTCGTGACGGTCAACCCAGTGGTGCCCTGACATGAAGAAAGCGATGAAGAAAGATCCCCATTGCCTCATCTGCGAGAATGTCGCGCGCCTGGAGCGGGGCGAGAACCCGCAGCTCATTCAGGAGTTCAAGCACTCTTATCTGGTTTTAGGCGACCATCAGTTTTACCAGGGTTACAGCGTGATCTTACTTAAGGAGCACGTCCGCGAACTGCATGAGCTGGACGCGAACACGCAGCAAGGGCTTTTTGCCGAAGTCATGGCCGCAGGGCGGGCGGTGCATGCGGCCTTCCAGCCCTGGAAGATGAACTACTCCTGCTACGGAAACCAGGTTCAGCACGTCCACTGGCATATCTTTCCTCGCTACGAATCGGATCCGCAGCATTTTAGCCCGCCCTGGGCCAATTCAGCGCGGTTCGACTCGAAGATTCCCACCGACTTTGAACGGGATCAAGTGATTAACGCGGTGCGTTTAAAGCTCACCCAATCCTTACACAACTAGAGTTGGCTAATTACATTGCCCTGGGCTACTAATCAGCGCGGGAGAGCGTTGCTTATGATGATGCAGGGGCAGGGGATTCGAGGCCTTGGATTGCTCGTGGTATTGGTCGTCTCCCTCGCGGGTTGTACCAAGATGGTGGAAACCCATCGAGTTGGGGGATTGCCAGAAGTTCAGGTGAGTGCTCCCGCCCAGCCGCTTCTCGCCACCGACGAGCGCCTCGTCACTTTCCTTCAAACCAACGACATCCACGGCGGCATCGAAGTCTCCATACGCAAGGACGGCACGCGGGTCGGCGGCATGGCCCTCTGGGGCAGCGTCGTCCAGTCGATTCGCCAGGGACTGCAAAACCAGTTTGGCGACCGCGCAGGTGTGCTGCTCCTGGACGGCGGCGACCAGTTCCAAGGATCCCTGCTCAGTAATTTCGATGAAGGCCAGCTGCTTTTCTCGATGATGGACCAGATGGGCTATACCGCGGTCGTGCCCGGCAACCACGATTACGACTTTGGCCCGATCGGCTGGCTCGAGGACAAAGTGAAAGCCACGTCTGTGAACCAGGATTCGCGGGGCGCGCTTCTTCGCCTGGTCCAGCAGGTTCGGTTCCCGCTTCTTTCGGCGAATACATTCTATACCTCCTCGCTCGTCGACTGGAGTGGCAAGCCGGTCGCTCCCGCGAACGTCGGCTGTGGGCTCCCTTCCAGCGCGGCGGCCAATGCGAAGCCCATGGCCCCCGAACTCAGGCCGATCGATTGGAGCAAGGCGATCCGCCCGGAGTTTCTCAAGCCTTACCTGATCCAGGACGTAGCCGGTGTACGGGTTGCGATCATCGGGATCGACAATCCTGTCACTCCCCAGATCACGACTCCGCAAAACGTCTCCGATCTCTGCTTTGATGACGAAGCGGAAGCCTATCTGCGCGTGCGCGCCGAACTTGAAGGCAAGGCCGACGTCTTCGTCATGCTCCTTCACAATGTACGCACCGAGAAGGAGTTCATCGATAAGATCAACGCCAATGGCCGCAACCTCGACCTGATCCTGGCGGGCCACACTCACCAGGTCACCAAGGAGACGGTCTCCGGCGTGCCGATCATCCAGTCCGGCTCGAACGGGAAGATGTTCGGCCGGATCGATCTCGTCTGGGACACGGTCGCTAAGCGCATCGTCACTGCGAAGACCAAGGTCGTCGCCGGCGCGACGCTCTTCGAGAAGGCCTGCGACGGCCCGAGCAAGGGCTTCTGCGTCGAGAAAGCGGGCGTGCCCGTCTATGAAGGCGTGAAGGCCGAGCCGGGCGCGGCTTCCGTCGCTGCGGTCGAAGCGGCCCGTATGAACCTCGCAGTCGTTTCCGCGCGCCAGCTTGGCCAGGTCCAGGGCAACGCTCCGATCTCCGTCAATCGCATCATGGAGAGCGCCCTCGGCGACCGCATGACCGACGTGCTGCGCGAGGTTTCAGGGGCGGATGTCGCGTTCGTCAACGCCGGCGGGCTCCGCGCGGACCTCGGGCCAGGCGTGTTCAGTTACGATGACTTCTTCCACGTCATGCCTTTCAACAACATTGCAGTGGTGCTCGATCCCGTTTCGCGCGAAGTGCTCCTAAAGCTGCTCATGCACTCGGCTCAGACTTGCGGTCGCTACGGCGCGCTTCTGCCGAGCGGTTTGAAGGCGACCTTCGAGCGCGACTGCAAGAACCAGCCGGTTCAAAACGAGATCGACCCGAACGCTCGGCTGATCCACGTTGAGACGCTCGCCGGTCTCGTGATCTTCGACTCGGCAACGCCAGGGCTCGACGATCTCGTCGTGGGCCCGGACCAGCACTTTCGCGTCGCGACCCTCGACTTCCTCGCTGCCGGCGGCGATGGCCTGGATTTCCTGAAGACGATTCCGCAGACTCAGGAATTGGGTATCCTGCGTGAAGTGCTGACCACGCGTTGGCTCGCGCAACCCGCCGACCTCTCATCGGGTATTGACGGACGCTGGAAGGAGCTACATCCAGCTCCCGCTTCGTCTCCAGTCCCGTCTCCCGCACCATCAGCGGTTCCGAGCTTTATCCCACTTCCATTACCTTCGCCGTTTCCTTAAACGATTGCAGCCGCGGCGGCGTTCTCGCGCTCGCGCTGGAACTCGCGGAGGTCATCGGGAAGCTCTGAACGGAACGTCATGCGTTCACCTGTGCCAGGGTGCTCGAACGTCAGCTCGAACGCGTGAAGCGCATGGCGAGGCAAGAGAAGCCGAGCAAGCGCTTCCGGCGAAACGAATTTCCGTTCGTAAAAGCGGGCAGCGTCCTCGTCCGGCATTCCATAAAGCTTGTCGCCCACGATCGGGTGCCCTGCCGCTTCGAGATGCACCCGGATCTGGTGCTGCCGCCCGGTCTTCGGTAGGCACTCCACAAGCGAGAACTCGCCGAAGGTCGCCAGCCGCTTGAAGTCGGTGTGGGCGCTCTGGCCGCCATCGCTTTCGGGCGCGGTCGCCATCTTGAGCTCGACTACCGCGTTCGTCGCGCGTCTCATCGCGAGATCGATCGTGAACGTCTCAGGTGGCGTGCCGCGGACAATAGCTAAGTACTTCTTTTGGGTCGATCTCTCGGCAAACTGCTGGACCAGGGACGCGCATGCCTCCTTGCTCTTGGCAATTGCCATGACGCCGCTGGTTTCCTTGTCGAGGCGGTGGGGCAGGTAATAGTCGCGGTCCGCAGGCAGCGGGTCGCGGTGCCCGTGGGTGCGGAGATGAGTGAGCAGGGTGTTGAAGAAGTAGCGGCCGGCGGGATGAACCGGCAGGTTTGCGGGCTTCTCGATCACGAAGAGCAGATCGTCCTCGAAGAGGACTTTGTAGTCGAAGCAGACCTCGGGCTCGATCTTGCGCTCGCTCCTCACAAGCACTTCGTCGCCGCCCAAGACTTGAGTGCTGGGCTTAAGCTTGCCCAGGGTGAGGTAAGCGCCCTGCTCGCGCTTGACGAAGATCGCCCCCTCGTCGATGGCGCGTTTGATCTGCTCGCGCGATCGCCTCCGGTATTTTGCCTTCAGAAACGAGTCCAGGCGCGAGCCCGCGTCGCCGGCATCGACGAAGTGGGTGACGAGGTATTCGTTCTCGGAGAATCCTTGGGTGGAAGCCTTCACTTGAGAGCCATCAGTACTATTAAATAACGCTGATTGTAAAGTCTGGCAAGATCGGGCCGGAGGGATATGGTTTTCTTGTGGAGTTGTCTTGATTCCGGCATAGGGGAGAAATTCAACAGACGCCATCCAGTCACAAGGGATTCATGGGACGCCCAATGTCGCGAATAGGTATATTTTTTATCGTGGTTTTAGGCTCCGGTACGCTCGCAGTTGGACTCGGCAAAGACCTGAACTATGACCTGTTGAATTATCACTATTACGATGGGTACGCGTTTCTGCAGGGGCGGTTGGATCAGGATTTCGCTCCCGCGGGACTTCAGACCTACTTCAACCCGCTGCTCGATGTAATGACTTACCTCGGGCTCAGGTTTCTCCCTGGCAAGCTCCACCAATTCCTCCTCGGCTCTCTCCAAGGCTTGCTCTTCCCTTCAGTGTATTTCCTCGCCAAAGAAGTCTACCGGCATAAGGACCGTAGCGAGCGAGTTACACGTGAGTTCTCCTTTTTTTGTGCGGCCGCAGCTCTTTTGGGAGCGAACTTCGGAGGGTTGCTGGGGACGAGCTTCAAGGAGATATTGCTTTCCATCCCGATCGTTCTGTCGCTCGGGATCATCGTGCGCGCCCTTCGCGGGGTAGGCGGAAAAACGGGTCGATTGCTCTGTCTCGCGGGACTTCTGACTGGTGGCGCTGTCGGCCTCAAAGTCACGCTTTCGCTCTACGCATTCGCCCTGGCGTTGACGATCGCCTTGGTCCCCGCCGAAGGGAGAGGAAAGGACCGTGGCAGATTGAAACGGATCGCCTTTTTCTTCCTGGGAATTCTCGTCGGCTTCGCATTGATCGACGGTTTCTGGGCGTACAAGCTCTGGGCGCGATTCGACAGCCCGTTTTTCCCGCTCTTCAATCGCTGGTTTCGTTCCGCATACGTTGCCTCAAGCAATTTCCGCGACACGCGTTTTGAGGCTCGAGTGTTCTGGGACTATCTCTTGCCGCCGATCCGAGCCGCGCAAGGGGGCTCTAGGAGCACGCGGCTAGAAGAAATGCCCTTTCGCGATCTGAGGCTGATGATCCTGTTTCTGACGACGGTATTTTGGACGGCGCTCCTTTTGGCGCGTCGGGTGCGCGCGGGGGCCTTACGGACGGGAGAGCGGATCATTCTAGTCTTTTGGTGGTTCGGATATTTCTCCTGGGCCGCAGGTGCTTACTACTACCGCTATTTTTCTCCGCTAGAATTCCTGGCTCCCATGGCTTGGCTCTCTGTTGCGGAGATGCTTTTCCGGCCGAAGGCACTCCGGTGGGCTGCCGCCTCGGTACTACTGATTCTGCTATTCACCACGGACCGTCCGAACTGGGGCAGGGGCCCATGGAACCAGGAAGCTTTCGGAATGGCGGAGCAGCTCCCTTTCAGCGTGCCATCTGGAAGCATGGTGATCCTGGATGCTCATCCTATTAGTTTCGTCATACCGTACTTCCCCGAGGACACGCGTTTCATCAATCCAGACAGCCTGATGGAGGTCGGAATCACGGCTGAAGGGGATGGGAAGATCGCGGAGCGGGCTCGTGCCCATCCGGGTGCCAAGTTCTTACTGACGCAAAATGTCGCCCGGGCCGTCGCATTTCATCGCTACGGTCTTCAGTCCTCGCCGGACTCATGCGTTGACTTCATCATCAAGGTTAGCGGACAGCTCGACCTGAAGTTCTGCAGGCTCAACTGAATCAGAGCTCGCTTTCCCCGACCCCCGAGCGGGAATCAGTAACGCGTGCGCATCAGGAAAATGATGACTTCCTTCGCGCATTTCTCGCAGTAGCCGAGGTTCGTCTTCATGCGGTCGACCGTTTTATGCGCGAGTTGGCCGCCCTCGGAAAGATGCGCGGCCGAATCGGGGGAGTCGTAGACGATGAGAGCGTCGTGCA
>JAYVOO010000166.1:0-8002 GCA_043757905.1 Oligoflexia bacterium | reverse complement strand
AAAACACTTCATGATGAGCATGTCTAATGCACTCAAGGCGAGAACCGATAGTCCACCACGACGGAAGACCTCGACCAGCCGCGAACCGTAGTCCGCAGGTAGAGTATGAGTGAATGTCGAGAAATAAGGGTTGAGCCAATCGGCCGCGATTCCAATCTCATTTGCGACTCTTTTGACGAGCGGATCCAACTCATCGACAGACATTCCCTGAGGTACCGCATCGATATCAGTCGTGCCCAACAAGAACCCGTGCGCCAGGATCATCGCGCCACCTCCTCCCATGATCAAGGTGACAGGGCGGGGAAGAATGTCCGCAAGTCGAGACAGGGCCTTTCTCATTAATTCTGCGGTCAGAAGGTCAAAGGTCTCCATAATCCCTATATTACGACATAGTTGTACATGACGCAATAAACGAAATTTATTTTTAATTTCGGTATGTTAACATTCTTTGGTAACCGACCTAGTACAATCAGACAACTCACACTACTCGACTAGAATTACTGAATGATCCTTAGCGGTTGTGCGCATATTCAGAGTTTGTTACTGAATTTCACTTATGAATCCCTCCCGTCCGAAAGTCCGCGTCTCCGATTTCATCGCGCAAACTCTCGCGCGCCAAGGTGTTCAGCATGTCTTTTTGGTCACCGGCGGCGGGGCCATGCATCTCAACGATGCAATCGGGCGCAACAAAGAGCTCTCCTACGTCTGTTGCCACCACGAGCAAGCATGCGCAATGGCAGCCGAAAGCTATAACCGGATGTCCGGGCGACTTGCCGCAGTCAACGTGACTTCTGGTCCTGGCGGAACGAACACTCTCACAGGCGTGCTCGGCGCCTGGCTCGATTCGCTCGCGATGATCGTGGTCTCGGGCCAGGTCAAATGGGAGACGCTTGTCCGGAGCACAGAGCTTGAGCTTCGTCAGCTGGGCGACCAAGAAGCGGACATCGTAAAAATAGTCGAGTCGATCACGAAGTATGCGGTGCTCGTCACTGATCCGCTTTCGATCCGCTACCATCTGGAAAAAGCGATTCACCTTGCGACGACCGGACGCCCAGGTCCAGTCTGGGTCGACGTGCCGATCAATGTCCAAGGCGCGCTCGTGGACCCAGTCGAGCTGAAGGGCTTTGATCCCAAGAGCGAGGAAGCCAAGACGAAGCTTCCTGACCCCGCGAAAGTCGCTGCACTCTCGAAGCAGGTCTTCGAGAAGCTCAAGCAAGCCAAGCGCCCGGTCATCTATGCAGGCTCGGGCATCCGCCACTCGGGCGCGCACGCAGAGTTTCTAAAACTTGTGGACCAGCTTGGGGTTCCAGTCGTCACCGCTTGGAACTCCCACGATCTGATCTGGAATGACCATCCGCTCTACGTCGGCCGTCCGGGCACGATCGGCGACCGGGCGGGGAATTTCGCCGTGCAAAACTCCGACTTTCTACTGGTACTGGGATCGCGCCTGAACATCCGCCAGGTGAGCTACAACTGGCAGAGCTTCGCGCGTGAGGCCTTCAAGGTCATCGTGGACATCGACGAAGCCGAGCTGAAGAAGCCGACTCTCGCGCCCGACCTGCCAATCCATGCCAACGTCGCCGACGTGATCCGAGAGTTGTCGGCCCTGGGGCCGAACCCCTCGCGCGGCGAGCAGAAGCCCTGGGTCAACTGGACACTTGAACGGAAGAATAAATACCCCGTCGTTCTTCCCGAATACTGGGATCTCAAAGAGAACGTGAACCCTTACTGCTTCGTCGACGCGCTCTTTGACCAGCTCGACGAGAACGAGCTCGTCGTGACTGGCGACGGAACGGCCTGCGTGGTCACTTTCCAAGCCGCGAAAATCAAGAAGGGGCAACGCCTCTACACCAATTCGGGCTGCGCCTCGATGGGCTATGACCTACCGGCCGCGGTCGGTGCCTATTTCGCGAAAAAGCCAAAGCGTCTGATCTGCCTGGCCGGCGACGGCAGCATCATGATGAACCTCCAGGAGCTGCAGACCATCGTGACTCATAAGCTTCCGATCAAACTCTTTATCCTCAATAACCGTGGCTACCACTCGATCCGCCAGACGCAGCACAATTATTTTCCCGATAATATCGTCGGCTGCGGCGAAGAGAGCGGGCTAAGCTTCCCTGACTTCGGAAAGCTTGCGGCCGCGTTCGGGATCCCCTACCGTCGCGCCCGAAACCACGCCGAGCTGAAGGACGCGATCCGCGAAAATCTCACGGGCGAAGGTCCCCAGCTCTGCGAGATCATCTTGGATCTGGAGCAACAATTCTCGCCGAAACTCACCTCGCGCAAGCTGGATGACGGCCGCATGGTCTCGTCGCCGCTCGAGGATCTCGCGCCCTTTCTTTCTCGTGAGGAGTTTAAGAGCAATATGATTATTCCAGTACTGGATTCATGACACGCACATCTTCAAATCATGTCGCATTGGTGACCGGTGGATCGCGCGGAATCGGCGCGACGATCGCACAGGCCCTGATCGCACAAGGCGTCGAGGTGATCGCACCGGCGCGATCTGAGCTCGACCTCACGCTGCCCGAGTCGATCACTCGCTTCATCCAGGCAAACCAGTCCCGCAGGATCGACATCCTGGTCAATAACGCTGGCATTAACATCATCAATGAGCTGGGCCAGATCCGCGCGGAAGACTGGCAGGCCATGCTTCAGGTCAACCTAACCGCGCCCATGGAACTTGCGCGAGGATTCGTGCCGGGGATGAAGGCTCAGAAATGGGGCCGCATCGTCAACTTAAGCAGCGTGTTCAGCACGGTAACGAAAGAGAAACGCGCGGCCTATTCCGCAACTAAAAGTGGGCTGAATGGATTGACTCGTACCCTTGCCGTGGAGCTCGGCCCTGAAGGAATTCTCGTCAACGCTGTCGGCCCGGGCTACGTCAATACCGAGCTCACCTCGCAGAACAATAGTCCTTCAGCTCTTGCAGAAATCACTCAAACCATCCCCCTCAAGCGCATGGCGGAGCCCTCTGAGATCGCGGAGTTCGTCGCTTTTCTCTGCTCCGAAAAAAACACCTACCTGACGGGCCAAACCCTGCTGATTGACGGCGGTTTTTCATGCAAGTAAGCGAGAAGTCCGCGCTGACGATCAAAAGCCAGGCCCACCCTTACAGCGTTCTGACCGCAGCAACTCTACGCGAAGCGATCGGAGCAGCAAGCAAGACCGGAACACCTTACTATTTGGTCGATCGCAATCTAAAGGCGCTTTACCCAGCTGATCTAGCTGGCATTTCCGAGCTGGGCGAGGCTCGAACCCACTGGCTCAATGCAACCGAAGAAGAGAAGTCTTACGACCGGTTGACCCCACTCTTCGAATGGCTCCTCAAGAGCGGTTTCCGCAAAGATTCAAATCTTGTCGTAATCGGCGGCGGCGTCACTCAGGATATTGGATGCTTCCTGGCCTCCGTTCTTTTTCGCGGGTCTCGCTGGGAGCTGATCCCGACAACGCTGCTGGCCCAATGCGATAGTTGCATTGGAAGCAAAAGCTCGATCAATATCGGGGCTTTCAAGAACCAAATCGGGACGTTTTATCCGCCCCATGCGGTTCATCTGACTGCAAGCGTCCTAAAGACTCTACCACATGACGAGATCCGCTCGGGCATTGGCGAGATGATCAAGCTCGCGCTGATTGCAGGCGAGCCCGCGCTCTCGAAGCTTCGCGAAAATCTCATTCGCTTTGAAAAAACTCCCCAAGATTACTCGATTTTGGAGGTCATGATCTTGGATTCGATGCGAATCAAAAAGCCCTACATCGAAGAAGACGAGTTCGACCGAGGCCGTCGTAATCTCCTAAATTACGGTCACACCTTCGGGCACGCATTCGAGAGCGCCACACATTACGGGGTACCCCACGGCATCGCGGTTTCACTGGGCATGGCAGCTGCCACGTTCTTTTCCGAACGCCTCGGTCTTGCGCCCGATGGCCATTCTGACGGCGTTCGCGCGCTCTTGGCGCCCTATTTCCGGCCCTATGAATCGAAGCTCGCGAGTCTCGGCCCTGAACTAATCCTGGCCGCCATGAAGCACGACAAGAAAAACACGCAAGGCAAGATCAATTGCATCCTGACCCGCGGCCCGGGAAAGATGGAAAAGACCCCATTGACCGCCGAGCAAATCGAGCCGCTTCTCCGAGACTTTCTGAAAGGACTTACCCCTTGAATCCCGTGTCCCAGAAGCTAATTACGATCATCACGCCCTGCTATAACGAAGAAGGCAATGTGGAGCCCCTCCACCAGGCCGTCGACCAGGTATTCAAGGCACTTCCACAATATACCTACGAACACATATTCATCGATAACTCCTCAAAGGATCAGACGGTTGCGATCCTGAAAAGGCTCGCCGCCCAGGATAAACGGATCAAGGTGATCGTCAACGCGCGAAACTTTGGTCATATCCGCTCGCCCCACCATGCGCTTCTGCAGTCCAAAGGCGAAGCTTCGATCATTCTGGTGGCAGATCTGCAGGACCCACCGTCGATGATCGCTGACTTTCTGAAAAAATGGGAAGAAGGCTTCAAGGTTGTACTAGGCGTCAAGATCGAGAGCGAAGAGTCCTGGGCGATGTTCGCTATTCGCAAGGCCTATTATAAATTCATCAGCCGAGTCTCTGAAATCGAGCTGACGAAAAACAACACGGGCTTTGGGCTCTATGACAAAAAGATCATTGAGATTCTTCTCCATATCGATGATCCGTACCCGTACTTTCGCGGCCTCATTTCGGATATCGGCTTTGAGTCGTTCAAGTTTCCTTATCGCCAGCGAAGCCGAAAGCGCGGCATTACCAGCAATAACTTCTACACTCTTTACGATATGGCGATGCTGGGCATCACGAACCACTCAAAAGTTCCTCTTCGCCTCGCTACGATGTTCGGATTCATGATGGCCGCGCTCAGCCTGCTGATCGCCTTTATCTTCTTTCTCATCAAAATCATTTATTGGTATCAGGTACCCTTCGGTACCGCGCCAATCGCGATTGGCCTTTTCCTCTTCTCGTCAGTCCAGCTCTTCTTCATCGGGATCATCGGCGAGTACATCGGCGCGATCCACACGCAGGTGCTGAAGCGCCCACTCGTGATCGAGCGCGAGAGAGTGAACTTCTAAACGTTCAGTTCTTCCGCTTCCAAGGGGCGTCGCCTGACTTCCAGAGGTCCTCAAGCTGCGTTTTGTCGCGCAAGGTATCCATCGGCTGCCAGAAGCCCGTGTGCTTATGCATGACCAGTTGATTATCCTCGGCTAGCTTCGTGATAGGCTTCTTTTCCAGGATCAACGTGGGATCATTCTCGAGATACTTCCGAAACTCGCGCTTGAAAAAGAAGAAGCCGCCATTAATCAATCCTTGGCGAGACTGGGGCTTCTCCAGAAAACTCTCGACGATCCCGTCCACCTTGACGTCCAATTCACCGAAACGCGCGAGCGGATGCACGCCCAGGATGGTTCCGATCTTGCCGTGCTTCTCATGAAACGCGAGCTCTTCGTCCAGATTCACATCCGATAGACCATCGCCATAAGTCACGGCGAAGTTCTCAAACTTCTCGGTTCCGTCTTGGGTAATGACATCCAAAGCGCGCGCGATGCGGCCGCCGGTCATGCAGTCGACACCTGTGTCGATGACGCGAACCCTCCAGCGCTCCTGCTCCTTGCTTTCGCCAATCGCTTTCGGAGGGGTATTGACGTTCGTGCGGTGGTCGATCACCAGATGGTTCGGGCGAAACTCATAACTCAGAAAGTAGTTCTTGACCTCCCAGGACCGGTAACCCGCGCAGATGACGAAGTCGTCAAATCCGAAAGAGTAATACCAGCGCATGAGATGCACGAGAATCGGCACGTCCCCGATTTCGATCATGGGTTTGGGCTTATACTGAGTTTCTTCCGAGATCCGCGTGCCTAAGCCACCAGCCAGAATGAAGACAGGAACACTTTGCTTTTTTGCCATGATTCCACTACTTCTTGTGAAATGGCGCAAATGTCAACCAGTTGGAAGAATCGCAAGGTTTTCGTCACCGGCGGCACGGGCTTGCTCGGCTCGCATCTGACGCGCCTTCTTGTGGACGCAGGCGCTGAAGTCGTTGCGTTGGTACGGGATGGCGTGCCGCGCTCACTCTTCTACAGCAATGAGCCGGGTTGGTCGCTCGACCAAAAAGTCGTCACCGTCCGAGGTGAGATCGAAAACTATCCGCTTATCGAGCGCACGATCAATGAGTATGAGATCGACACCGTCTTCCATCTGGCAGCCCAGACCCTGGTCGGAAACGCCAATCGCAGCCCCCTTCCCACCTTTCAGGCTAATATCGCAGGCACTTGGAACATCTTGGAGGCCGCGCGCATGCACCCCAAGAAAGTCCGCCGTGTCCTAATCGCGTCCTCCGACAAGGCTTACGGAAATCTCAAGGGCAACGCCTATAACGAGAGCTATCCGCTTCAGGGCGAGCATCCCTATGACGTCTCCAAGAGCTGCGCCGATCTCATCTCGCGCACCTATTTCGTGAGCTACGGCACTCCGGTCGCGATCACGCGCTGCGGGAATTTCTTCGGCCCGGGCGACCTGAATTTCTCTCGCATCATTCCCGGCACGATCCGCGACGTGCTCGAAGGCCGCGCCCCCGTCATTCGAAGCGACGGCACTTTCATCCGCGATTACATTTTCGCCGAGGACGGCGCGCGCGCCTACCTGGCCTTGGCCGAGAAGATGGTCGAGACCGGCAAAGAAGGCCCGAAGGGCACTCCGCTCATCGCCCACTCGGGCGAAGCCTTTAACTTCTCTTATGGACTTCGCCTCACGGTGAAGGACGTCGTCGAGAAAACCTTGAAAGTCATGGGCCGTTCCGAAGTGAAGCCCGAGATCCGAAACGAAGCCTCGAACGAGATTCCGGTCCAGTGCTTGGACTCTACGAAGGCCAAAGAAGTCCTGGGTTGGAAGGCCCATTATGGTTTCAATGAAGGTCTCCGGCACACAGTAGACTGGTACACTAAGAACTATAAGATTTAATCCAACCCCTGGATACCATTGACTCCAAAACAGGCCATGTCCAGAGATTTGACACGAAGTGCCATTTCAGCTATAGCCTATCTGTGTGTGAGGGATAGGATGAAGGCTGCTTTCTTAGCGTCTATTTCTATAGCGGTGATCTTAGGGGCCCTGGGCGCTCGCGCGCAGGCTGGCAGCGAGAGCCCCTGCCTTCTAGGCGAGACCTTCGAGGAAACCCTTCGCAAGTTCCCGATCCGCGAGCTTCAAACCTTGACCAGCGATCAGGGCCAGATCGAGACCTTCAATCGCGCTTTCATCGGGCAGATCCTCTCCGCCACGGGCAAGGAGACTTACACGGAAGCCTGCGACTCGACTGATACTGGAATCCTTTATACCCATGTCTTCAAACATCCCGAACTTCCGGCTGAAAGCTACCGCGTGGTTTATTTCCATCGCGGAAGCGGCCGCGACCAAGGCTCCATCTTCGCCGGCGACGCTTCGACGCCTTACGCGCGCATCGTGGACGGACGCATCGTCGACTGCAAAGTTCGCTAAGTCGGCGCGATTGATTCCGCCCACCCATTATGGTTCTCTGACCGGATGCCAAGACTTTCTAGGCCCGTGTGGGGATTTCTGCTGTTCCTGCTGGCCGGTGCGCTTTTCAAGTCTCGACTCGAAGGCGACACGATCGCGCTTTTGACGGGCACAGCAAGTCTCGTGAACTGCGCAAAAGATGGCCATTGGCCCTGCACGACCGCCTGCCATTTCCCGTTTTTTCAAACTGGCATCGCGCTCGTGACCACACTTTTGGCCGGTATCGATCGGCTTTTTGAATGGACTCCCCGCGTTTACGCGCTTCTCAGCGCCCTATCTTTCATCGGCATCGTCCAGCTCGGAAATGCCAGCCTGCTTCGCGCCAGACGAGGGCGCGCGGCTGCACTGTTCACTCTGGCGGTCATTCAGAGTCCGTTTCTCTGGTATGCGCGCTCGACGTTTTTAGAGCTGACCGGCGGATTTCTTCTGCTCTGGGTGAC
>JAYVOO010000165.1:0-8014 GCA_043757905.1 Oligoflexia bacterium | reverse complement strand
AGCATAGAGACCGACAGAATCAAATCCCGCTTGCGCCGACGCTCATGCCGCCATCGATTTGGATGCACTGGCCGGTGATGTAGGCCGACTCCTCACTCACGAGGAACGCGATCAGATTCGCGATGTCCTGAGGCTGACCAATCCGTCTCAGCGGAATGCGGTTCATGAACTTCTCCTTGGCCTCGGGCGGGATAGCCTGTGTCATTACCGAGTCGATTAGACCGGGAGCGATCGCGTTCACGTTGATGTTATGGCGCGCAAGCTCGAGCGCCCACGTGCGGGTCATGCCGACCACGCCAGCTTTGGAGGCCGCATAGTTGGTCTGCCCGATGTTGCCGAGCCATGCGACGGATGCGAGATTCAGGATCTTTCCCGATTTCTGCTCGATCATCACCTTTGCGCAAGCCTGCCCCATATTGAACGGACCCTTGAGGTTCACGCGGATCACTTCGTCCCACTTCTCCTCGGTCAGCTTGTGAAGCATGGAATCGCGCGTGATACCGGCGTTATTGACAAGAATGTCGATCCGCCCGAACTTGGCCTTCGTCTGATCCACGAGCTCATTAGCCTGCTTGTAATCCGAAACGTCGTGGGCGCTGACCATCGACCGGCGTCCAAGCGCCTCGACATCCGCGGCGGTCTTCGCGGCTTCCTCGGTATTCAGGTCGTTGATCACGACATGGGCGCCGCCACGGGCTAGCTCAAGCGCGGTGCGCGCTCCTAAGCCACGAGCCGAACCCGTGACGATCGCGACCTTATTTTCGAAACGGAGTGCGGCCTGGGATAGGTTTGGCGTCATATGATGTCGCGTAGTCTAGCCAGCCAGATTCGGAAAACAAGCCCCGCACCGCAGCAACGAAGAAAATAAATCTGGAGGTAAAATTTGCAAATTCTCGCTCGATCGCTACACTCGGAGTTTCTAGTGGGGGGATTGCGCTTTGGGCGCTTTCGATGGACTGAGACGGCGTGCGGCCTTCGGGTCGCGCACTGTTCCCCAGTGCCACGGATCAGGCTAAGGGCGCCGGTTAAGCTTGTCTTGACCGGCGCTTTATTTTTTTCGGAACCTTAAATAAGGGGAGGCGCCCCAAACATCGATGTTTGAAGCGCCTCTACCCATGTGAGCCTCGCAGTCCAAGTCCAGAACCCCTGTCAAGTGCTTCTGGGACGCGCGACTCTCCCCATCCTGGTCTCCCTCGTGGAAACGCATTTGTTTTTCACATCCATGTGTGTCGACTAAAATCCATTTAGGCCGACAAGGCTTTCCTTTAGGACGCGGACTCTCATCCTGAGAATCGCCCGCCCCGAACTAAAAGGTGGTCCCCACCTTTTTAAGCGAGCTTGATCGATTTTCCGACGCTCTTGGAGCGGTGTCCGTCGATGTGAAGAGTTTCCATCCGCTCTTCGACTTCCTTGCAGGCCACACACATCGTAGCAGTCGGGCGGGCTTCGAGCCTCCGGAGCTCGATTTCTTCCTGGCACTCGCCGCAAGAGCCAAAGCTGCCGTCCGCGATGCGAGCCAGGGCCTCGTCGACTTTCTTTAAGTACAGCGCCTCGCGGTTGCGGAGGCGCATGCGCATCGATGTCTCGAGCTCAGACGAAGTCATGTCGACGTCGTCCAGGAGGTCGTCCTGCTTGATGTGGAAGTTCTCGTCGACGATGCTCGACGAGTAAAGGAGGTTGTTCTTCTGTTCTTCGAAAAGAGCCTTGAATCTGATCAACGTATCGCGGTTCATGGGACACTCCTGCCTGAGCTTGAGCCGGATCGGCCAAACCCTTTGTTTAAATTTTTGAGACGAAATTTGGTTTGTTTCTTACGAGACTTGGAAAAGCGCCCTTAAGCTGGCTGGGCGTAAGCAGCGGTCGCGACCGCGGCCTCCGCCGCTGCCGCGGCTGCC
Source organism: Oligoflexia bacterium (assembly GCA_043757905.1). Lineage (GTDB taxonomy): Bacteria > Bdellovibrionota > UBA1018 > UBA1018 > UBA1018 > JAYVOO01. The sequence goes on along the minus strand of JAYVOO010000165.1, from coordinate 6,119 downwards.
AGAGCATGGCGTTGGTGACGCCACGGCTCGGCCTGGAAGGATTCTGATGCTAACTGCTTATTCATAACCGCTTCCTTTCTGTGCGAGAGCTCGATTCTCTCGCTCCCCGTGAATATAGGGTATTGCGAGCGACGTGCCATGTAACAAGTCATGGGTCGGCGCCTCTGATTTCGGAAGTTTTTATATAGGACCTGTTTAAAACTGCGGGCGCCCCCGGAAAGAATTCCTACCCTGTCGGGGACAGCGGAAAAGAAGGCGAACTAGGGTCATTACGCCACTCCAATGGCGACCTGCGTGTGTCCCCAGGGCTGTGTCGACCCTGACTAATAGTTGGTCATTTCGTTCACTTACAGGGGAAAAGCCTGCCGGAACCGGGTTCATTCAGGGGAAGGGTGGCGGGAGAAAGGGGCGCGGCCTGGCGGGGCGCAGCCGGAGGGGACCTGATTCCCCGTCCGGCCTGACTGATCGGAGCTCAGGCGAACCTGCGGGAGAATGTCTCGCCCAGGCTTTTATGCTGGCGGCCCGAGGCGGTCAGCACTTCCTTGCGCTCCTGTTCTTCCTTGCAACCGATGCATAGCGTCGCCGTAGGGCGGGCTTCCAGGCGTCGCAGCTCAATTTCTTCCTCGCAAACCTCGCAAAGCCCGAAGACGCCTTCTTCGATCCGCGTCAGCGCCTCGTCGACCTTCTTGATGTAGAGCACTTCGCGATTGCGAAGGCGCATGCGCATGGACTGCTCGATGTCGGTCGTAGCCTGGTCGAGCTCGTCGTAACGGTCGTCTGAATTGACGCCGAAATCTTCACGCACGATCTTGTCGTTGAAGAGAATGTTCTTTCTCTGCGCCTCAAAGATCTTCTTGAACTTCTTCAGTCTGTCCTTCTTCATCCTTTTTCCCCCCGTTTAAGTTCTTGAATCACGGACTGGCTGATCTCCTGCAAAGTATCCATCACGCCTTCGCCCTTGTTGGCGACCGCTTCGAAAAACGGGCGGCGCTTCGGATTGAACGTCGCTTGCAGCTCCTGCACGGAGACGACGCTCGCGAGATCCCGTTTGTTGTACTGAAAAGCCAACGGGAGCTTGCCGAGATCGTAGCCTTGTTTCTCAAGGCTACGCTCGAGGAGCTCGAAGCTTTCGATGTTCGCTTCCATTCGCTCTGCCTGGCTGTCGGCGACAAAAACCACGCCGTCGACACCCTTCAAAATGAATTGATGCGAAACCTCGTAAAACGTCTGCCCCGGAATTGTATAAAGATGGAATCTGGTCTTGTACCCGCGCACCTCGCCAACCGCAAGCGGAAGAAAGTCGAAAAATAGCGTACGCTCATTCTCCGTGCTCAAGGTCATCAGCTTGCCCTTGGACTCCTGCTGCGTGTGCTCGAAGATGTACTGGACGTTGGTGGTCTTCCCGCTCAAACCCGCACCCACGTAAACAATCTTGCAGTTGATCTCTTTGCCGGCGTAGTTGATGAAGCTCACCCGGCCTCCATGCGATTTTCGAGCGCTTTGCCGATCGTCTGGCGGTCCGTGTACTCGAGCTGCCCACCCACCGGAATCCCGTGCGCGAGCTTAGTGAGCCGGACCCCGAGCGGCTTGAGCAGCCGGATCAGATAGAGAGAAGTAGCCTCGCCTTCGACGCTTGGATTGGTCGCGAAAATCAGCTCGCGAAGCGGAGTCGCGCCTTCAAACCGATGCATCAGCTCGTGAATCTTCAGATCCTCCGGGCCGATGCCGTCCAAAGGCGACAGAACACCGTGAAGCACGTGATAGACGCCGCGAAACGCGCCTGACTGCTCGATCGAGAGCACGTCGGCGGGCCTCTCGACCACACAAACCTGCGTATGGTCACGCTGCGAGTTCGAGCAGATCCGACAGGGCGAGGTGTCTGTGAAAGTGCAGCAGTCCTGGCAAAGTACGATCCGCTGCTTGGCCTGGACGAGAGCATCAGCTAGCGATCGCGAATAGCTCTCGTCTTGCTTCAGGATGAAGTAAGCGAGCCGGGTCGCCGTCTTCTCGCCGATACCAGGAAGCTTTGAAAGCTCGAAAATCAACTTCGAGACCGGATCCTGCGTTCCAGACGAGCCGGGAGAAGGGGAGTTAAACATGCTGCTCACTCTCGCCCCCGAGTTTCTGCTCGATCAACTCGATCGGCCCAAGCTCTCCACCGAAGAGCGACTTGGCTTCCAGGATGATGGGATGGTTCTGAGCGGCTTTCCGGACATCCTGCTCGCGCTGCGCGCTTTCGCGGCCGTTGCGAGCAGCTACGCTCTCGCCGACGGCGCTCGTGTCGAATCGACAGTAGGCGCCCGCGCCGAAGTATTCGCGCACCAAGTTGCCAAGCTGATCCATATAAACCCGGGACTGGAGTTGGTCGCGGTAATAGGCCTCATCCGGCGAGAAGCCAATCACGAGCACCTTGTCAGTCTCGCCCGGAATCGCGAGAGAGCAACCGTGCTCGAGCACGGTGCCAAGCAGGGGGCGCGTCGTCTTGATGAAGGCGATGAAAGTTTCCCAGCTCTTGGGCGCGGGCACGGCGGGCGCAGCCGGCGCAACAAAGATCGGCGCCGCAGCTTCGGTCGGAGCGGAAACCAGGACTGGGGGTAGTTCGGTTTCAGGTGCCGATACAATAACCGTGGCGACCCCAGTTGCGGCCTCGCTGGGTGCGATCGCTTGCACCTTCATCGGATTAGGAGCGGGCGCGGAAGCTTTCCTGACAGGCGTGGCGGCGGCAACTGCTGGACGGGCGGACCCTGCGCCGCTCGAGCCCGTGGGAGCGGTGCCCGCGGACACGAGCTCTTCGGCCAGGGCGCATTTAATGAGCAGGACATCGAGCACGATTTTCGGCTGCGGCGAGCGCGCGATCGACTCGACCCCAAAGTGGAGCGCTTGGAAGATCAACTCCATCTCCTCGAGGGGTCGAAGGTCCGTTATCGACTGAAGCTCTTTCCATTCGTCCTCGGAGAACTCAAGGGAAGGCGAGCGCTCGGCGCCCGCCTTGATGAGGATCGCGCCGTGAAGAAACTCGATCAGCCCGCGCGAAAGCACCTTGAGATCGTGGCCGGCCTGATAGGCGTCGTTGGCGAGCCCGATCGCAGCGAGAGCGTCGCGCGCGAAGACAGCGCGCAGGATCCCGAGCAGCGTCTGGCTACCGACGAGGCCGATGCTGTCGCGAACCGACTGACTCGTGACGGTCGAGCCCGAGAACGCGATCACCTGGTCAAGCAGAGAGAGAGCGTCGCGCATGCTGCCTTCGGCGGCTTTGGCGATGATGGCGAGCGCTGCCGGGTCGGCCTGGATGTTCTCGCTCTTCGTGATCTCGATGAGATGCGGCTGGATCTGCGCGACCGTATGCCGCTTGAAGTCGAAGCGCTGGCAGCGCGAGAGGATCGTCGCCGGGATTTTGTGCGGCTCGGTCGTCGCGAAGATGAAGATCACGTGCGGAGGCGGCTCCTCGAGCGTCTTCAAGAGCGCGTTGAAAGCCGCCGTCGTGAGCATGTGGACTTCGTCGATGATGTAGATCTTGCGCGCGCCGTGGCTGGGCAGGTATTTCGCGTTCTCGCGGATCTCGCGCACCGCTTCGACGCCGTTATTGGACGCTCCGTCGATCTCGATCACGTCGACGCTCGTCGAAGCCGCGATCTCGCGGCAGCTCGAGCAGGCGTCGCATGAGAGCAGCCAATCGCCTTTGTCGGCGCGGTGCTCGCAGCGCAAGACCTTGGCGAAGATGCGCGCGATCGAGGTCTTGCCAATTCCACGTGAGCCGTTGAAGAGATAGGCCTGATGGACACGTTCGGAACGGGTCGCGTTCATGAGCGTGCGCACGACGTGCGTCTGTCCAACGACGTCCGAGAACTGCGCTGAGCGCCACTTTCGTGCGAGTACTACATAAGGTGATGACACAGAAGGCTTCCCCAAGTGCGGCACTCTACTCGCGACGGTTTTTCCAAACAAGCGGAAACATTAAGCAATGTTCCGACTTACTTGCGCGCTGCAAGAGCGGACAGCCTGAATTTGCGAGACCACCGAATCCAAAATAAAAGAGCCTATTTACAGTATTACAAAGGCTGCGTCCGATTCGACCCTCGGCCCGATCGGAACGTGCGACCGGCTGCACAAGACTTCTTCGCTTCCCGGGCGCAATGACTACGTTGATGACACTCACCGATGCCTGGGCAGTCTGTCTTCAAGGACACAGGCGCTTCGCACCACGGGAAATCACGTTGATCGCCTGCGGCACGCTGCTTGCTCCATACAAGATAATCCAATTAAAGGAATTCTCTCTATGCAGAAGATCGCGCGTATTTCAGCCCTTCAGCTCTCTGCCTTTACATTAGCCGCGCTCCTGCAGACGCAGGCCTGGGGAAGCGCCGAAGTCGGGGTTCATTCAGCGAAAGCTCCATTAGTCCTCGACAAAGGTCTTGGAAAATTCGGCTTCTGGATGAAATCCAAGGATCACGATAAGTTTGACGACGGCACGGGTGAGAAATCCACGACGAACAACAAAAACGGTAAGTTCATCCCGACTAACGCAAAAAACCTTGCGCCTCTGAAGGCGGGCATTACCGACCCTGTCGAGCTCGCTGGTGCGATCGACGATCGCAACCGCTCCCGGCTTCTCAGCTGCATCAGAAACTACAGCGAGAACAATTTCACCTATAATCAGGAACGCGCTTTCTGGGGTCGCGTCTATGGCGTCTACTTCATAAGCCAAGAGCATGGATCCGTGACTCACGTCCGCAAGTTAGACAGCCAGGAAAGTGTCATTTACTCGACCGAAAGGACTGTGGCCGTCAAGATGGACCCCAAGAAGCTCGGGGAGATCGACGCGAAGACCGGCGAGCCAAAGAACATTTGCACCAGCCCGCTGATGACCGAGTTCAAGACGTTCATGAAACAAAAGATTACCGCGGCTCAAACTCAGTTCGGCTCCCGCACAGAGATTGTACGCAGCGATACCTTGGAAGACTTTAAAGTCGCCTCAGACGAATTGGCCGCGAAGAGACTTGAGGAAGACCGCTTGGCGACGGAAAAGCAGGCGGCAGAAGTACCTTATTCCGCTCCTGCAGCCAGTTTCGGTCCGTTCGGCCCCACAAACATGGTCCGCACAGGATACTAAGGGCACGCCGCCAACTTCCTGACGCTCGTACTGACTCCTCAAGTTCCTGACCTTTTAACCCGAAAATCACGGTGAGGGCCTCACTATGAAACAGGGTAACAAGTTCGATTTGCGCAAGAAACTCCTGATTGATCCGGAGTTTCAAAAGAACTTCCTGGCCTACACGGTCGGAAGCTCGCTCGTGGTGGTCGCGATTTTCTTCACGGCAATCCGGCTTTTCTTCTGGCGCCTCGAGTCCAAAGGCATCGCGATCGGCCTACCAAAAGACCATATTTTCTTCCAGTTCGTCCGCGAGCAGCGCTGGACGATGGACGTGATTTTCCTACTCACAGCCTGCGCGACCGTCGCCATCCTGGTTTCCGCCGGCCTCCATCTTTCAAACCGGATCGCCGGGCCGATCTACCGCGCCAAAAAATACCTAGCCGATCTCAAGTCCGGCGAGAAGGTGGGGCAACTCTCATTCCGCCAGAAGGACTATTTCCAGGAGCTTGCCGTCTCGATTAACGAAGCGCTCCAGCACTCTGCCGATGCTGAACAAGAAAAAACCAAGACCTCAAGCCAGCGTCAGTGAAAGTCGCTGCCTTTCTCTTCAGCATTTTCGTGGCAGCCTGCTACTGGCTCTGGGCGACCCAGCCCGCGCCGGGCACGGGCCTGTCCGACGAAAGCCTGCGCAAGTCGCTGACGGATACGAGCGGATCCAAGGCTTCCCTGCAATCGGCCCTGACCCAGTTGACTGCCGAACCCAAGAGCGGCACCGCCGAGACACCCGTGCCCGCCCGACTTCTGATCGCTAGATCGAGCGCTGGGCCTCGGCCCGATTCAATGCAGGCGCAAGCCCCAGCCACGGTCGATCCAAACGCCAATGAAGATCCGGTGCAGAAACTCGCCTCGATCAAAGCGCGACTGGATCGCCTCGAGCCCGGCCAGTTCCCGGTCCGAATGGAGCTCATGAGTGAGCTCTTCGGTGTACAGGGCCCAGAAAACGAGGCCGCCGGCCTGGCGCTCCAAG
>JAYVOO010000164.1:0-2191 GCA_043757905.1 Oligoflexia bacterium | reverse complement strand
GGAAACTGTGGTGGAGGACCTTCGCGCCGAAGTGGCTTGCGAGCTCAGAGTCGGAAGTGAAGTCGTAGTAATACTGGGCATCAATCAGGCCGAGGGACTCGGTGCCTGAGAGCTTGTCCGTCATGACGACAGGAACGGGAAGCGCGTCCCGAGCCCAAAAGGCGCTGCCGCTGTCGCTCGACGTGCTGATCACCTTGAGCCGGGAGGCGTCGATGTACTTCTTGTATGTGTTGAAAGTGGAAGCCTCATTGCCGTGATCGACGAGGAGCACGACCGTCACGTCCGAGGGCAGATTCTTCAAGACGACCTTTTTGACTTCCATCGACTCGTACTGGTTGGAATCGCTGAAGAGCACGTACTTGACCTTCTCGTAGTCGGCGAACGGGCGCTTGACGGTGAGGTCGAATTTGAAAGGGGAGGAGCCGAGTTGGCTGGAGAGCTTCTTCGCTTCAAGCTCATTGGAGCGGCCGAGGGCGCGGAGCGTCTGCGTCCCAGGGCTATTCTTGAGCGGAAGCCGCGAGGCGAAATCGTCGGCCTGCGCCGAGCCGGAAGCCAATGTGGCCAGGAAGGCCGAACCCAGAAGAATATTGAATAAGTGATGCATAAATCCTCCGGCGGCGAACCTCTAACCGCGGCAGTTGCTTGTCAAGGGCGATTCAAAAGCCTCCACTGGACGAGCTCACTGAGCACAAGCAGTCCAACGGTGAGGTTCTTGACCGTGCTGATCTGATCTTCTTCTTTCCAGGTGATCGGGAGGAAACGGATTCCACCGGAATGCTGGCTGAGCGCGCAAAGCAGCGGAACATCGAATGCGATATGCGTGGGGAGCGTCGAGGCGAGCTTCGGTGTGAAGGCCGCGAGATTGTAGAGATTCAAACCCGAGCCGATATCCGAAATGCGCCGTGCGAGCGCGATCGAGAAGACGCCGTTCAGAGCCCGGTTCGCGACGTTTCTCCGCCAGGAGTAACCGGGAGTTCTGGCGCCGCGCATGAAGCGGGCTCCCAGCACCGCTGCCAGATTTTGGTCTGCTTCGAAAGCGTCGAGCAACGCGTGGATCTCCGCGGGCTCCGCTTGATCGTCGCCATGTAGCACGATGAGCGCATCGAAGCCTCCGGAATGGCCCGCAGCCGCGAGCGATTTCACTGAACCGCCCAGTCCCAGGTTCTCGGTGTTCCTCTGTACTTCGATCTTCAGGGAGGCGTGCGCCCGGACAGCCGCATGCGCCCGGTCGAAAGTCCCGTCCGGGCTCGCGTTATCGAGGATGATGACCTTTTCGACCCGCCCGAGAAGTTCTGCGGAGAGCTTTCCGATCACTCGCGCGATCTGGTTTTCGCAACGATAGCACGGGATTCCGAGTAAGACCTTCATACTCGCGGCATTATGGTATTTACTTAAAGGCATCCGCAATACATTATTTTTTCCCATGAGGACCTCTTGGCACCAGCCGACCGCGGTCTGCATTCTCGCGGCAGGCCTCGGATCCCGGATGGGAGAACAGGGCTCGGTCACGCAGAAAGCGCTTCTGCCCGTCGCCGCTCGGCCTATGTTGGATCACATCTTTGAGCAGTTCGGCGAAGAGCGGGAATACGTGATCGCCGTCGGGCCCTTCGCCGAAGATCTCAGGGACTACTGCCAGCTTGCTCATCCAAACCTGCCAATCACTTGGGTTCAAGTTCCTCGCGTCGACGAAGGCATGGCCGACGGTCCGGGGCGATCGCTGCTTTTTTGCCGCGAGCATCTGGGCCGGCCTTTCTATCTGGTCTGCAGCGATACGCTCTGGTCAGAGCACGTCACCGCTCCGACCCAGAGCAACTGGATCGGGGTTGCGCCCGTCGGCACGGCCGAGTCGCGGGACTACTGCAACGTTCAAATCCAAGAGGGGCAGGCCGTCGCCTTAGCAGACAAGAGACCCACCTCAACGGATGCTGAGCAGGCGTTTGTCGGGCTGGCTTGCATCGTGGATCACGCGACGTTTTTTGAAGGAATCGAGTGGCAGCCGGCGATCGGGAACCCACTTGTCGCCAGCCGGGAAGTTTCGCTCGCGCCCGGTTTCGCGGCTCTGATCGAGCGCAAGGGATTAGCAGCCCGCGGGGTGCCGACCTGGAAGGACACCGGGACCCTGGAAAAATACCGGAGCGCCGCCGGGACCTCCGAGTTCGATTTCGGAAAGACCGGTGAATTTTTTTACCGA
>JAYVOO010000163.1:0-2195 GCA_043757905.1 Oligoflexia bacterium | reverse complement strand
CCAGTGCTCGGCACCTACTCGCAGGTCAAAGAAATCGTGCGCGAGAAACAAGCCGACCGGCTACTCATCTCGCTTCCCCGCCAGCAATCAAGCGAGCTCGACCGCATCTTGAAGGCAGTGGAGAACGAGACGATCGACATCCAGATCATTCCTGACATCCACGAATACATCACGCTCGGCTGTGAGATCGAGGATTTCGACGGCGTGCCGATCGTGAACCTGAACGACTCTCCACTCGCCGGCTGGGGCGCGTTCGCAAAGCGCGCGACGGACATGCTCGTCTCTTTGCTGGCCCTGATCGCGCTCTCGCCGCTCCTTCTGCTGATTTCCCTGTTCGTCAAGCTGACCTCGCGCGGACCGGTGTTCTACACGCAGATCCGGATGGGCCTCGACGGTCGGACGTTTTCGATGATCAAGTTCCGCTCGATGCGGACCGATGCCGAGAGCGCCGAAATTGGCGGCGCGCAATGGGCGCGGGCCGGTGACGACCGCCGGACTCCCATCGGCGCATTTCTTCGCGCGTCCAGCCTCGATGAGCTGCCGCAGTTCTGGAACGTGCTCGCGGGCGACATGTCGCTCGTCGGCCCACGGCCCGAACGGCCGGTCTTCGTCGACCAGTTCCGCAACGTGATTCCTCACTACATGCTCCGCCACAAGGTGAAGGCCGGGATCACGGGCTGGGCGCAGATCAACGGCTGGCGCGGTAACACAGCGCTCGACCAACGCATCGAGTGCGACCTTTATTACATCCGCAACTGGTCGTACGCTCTAGACTGGAAGATCCTTTTCATGACTCTCTGGAAAGGATTCATCAACAAGAATGCGTACTAGCCACGCCCGCGGCCTCGCTTACTACTTGCCATCCCGGATCGATCGCTACATCTTGAGCGAGATCGTCGGCCCGTTCCTGGGCGGGAACATTTTTTTCATCTTCATCTTCCTCATGTTTCAGGCGCTGAAACTGGCGGAATTCTTCATCATCCACGGCGTTGCCGCCACCACCTTGGGCAAGATGACGCTTCTGATGGCGCTCTCTTTCATTCCTTCGACGCTTCCGGCGGCGTTTCTGATCTCGGTGCTAGTCGGATTCGGAAGGCTTTCTTCTGACAGCGAGCTGCTCGCCATGAAGTCGAACGGCCTGAGTCTTCCCCGCCTGTCATTCAGTGTGGTTTCACTTTCGCTCCTAGTGGTGTTGCTCTCGGTATTCCTGAACATGGAATGGGTGCCCTGGGGCGCGCGCCAGTTCAAACAGACGCTCATCAAGGTCTCGAACACCAAGGTCGTGAGCTCCATTCAGGAAGGTACGTTCACTTCGGGCTTTTTCGATCTGCTGATCTTCGCCGAGAAGGTGGACCCGAAAACGAGCCAGCTGAAGCGCGTCTTTATCTATGACGAGCGCGAGCCGAAAAATCCGCTAGCCGTAGTCGCCCGCACCGGCGAGATCCTGGCCGTGAAAACCAACAGTGAGCTTGGCGCGGCCGCAGTCTTGAAGCTCAACGAAGGCAGCATCCACCGCAACGACGTCCTCGCGAACACCTACCAGAAGATCTCCTTCGGAGAATACCGCCTCTTCCTGAAAGTCGACGAAGGCACGGGCGACAACGTGACCAAGCCCCATCAACTCACCTACCATGAGCTCAATGAGAAGATCGCGACTTCCGACCCGGCGAGCCCCTTGCACCGGGAATGGAAAGCCGAATTCTGGCGCCGCTATTCGGTGGCGATCACTCCACTCATCATGACTTTTCTCGGCATCGGCTTCGGCACCGTCCGTACGCGCGCTGTGCGGGCCGGCGCGGTCTTCATCGCGCTGATCACGATGGCTGGCTACTGGATCCTGCAGACCATCGGGAGCGTACTGGTGCAGAGAGACTGGGTATCGCCGTTCCTGGCGATGCAGTTGCCGAACATCGTGATGCTAATCGTGGCGATCTACGCGTTTCGGAAATCCAACTGGTAACGCGCTAGAGATCCGTGTGGTCGGTCAGAAACACGGCTTGGCGTTCGCTAATCCTCAGTCTGGGCCGGACTCGAGATGCGATTCACTGCGGAAATGCCTCGTTCACGCTAGCCTCTGCGCTTCGTGTCTACAGTGGTTTAATTAAACAATGGCATGGTAACCAGGTCGAAAAACCCCCGATAACTCGCCAATAACGTGACGGGAACCCGACTAAAACCTCGAAAACACCGCTCAT
>JAYVOO010000162.1:0-2215 GCA_043757905.1 Oligoflexia bacterium | reverse complement strand
GTACATGTAACCCATAGGAGAGTCCTCGGATGTCTACTTCCGTTGAAGAGAGAGTTCGTAACATTATTTGTGATCAGCTGGCCGTCGAAGCCGACAAGGTCGCGCTCACCGCATCCTTCATCGATGACCTCGGCGCGGACAGCCTCGACATCGTCGAACTCGTCATGACCATGGAAGAAGAATTTGATCTGGATATTCCGGATGAAGACGCCGAAAAGATGAAGACTGTCGGCGACGTCATCAAGTACATTTCCACCAAGGCCACTCACTAAGAACGAGGACTCTGATCGGTGCACGCACCCAGCTCAGGTCGTCCTCGCCGAGTCGTCGTCACAGGGATTGGCGCAGTCAGCCCGATCGGACTGACCGCCCCCGAAACCTGGAGAAGCGCGCTGGAAGGCCGCTCAGGCGTTGGCCGCATTCAACTCTTTGACCCGACGGACTGCCCCGTGCAGATCGCGGCGGAAGTCAAAGGCTTCGATGTCGCCAAAGCCGTAGGGCCTTTCAATCCCGCTCCCGGCACGACCATCACGATGGGCGCGAACCGCAAAGAAGCGCGCAAGGTGGGGCGCTTCGTTCACTTCTCTTTGATTGCCGGGCTTGAAGCTTACGGGGACTCGGGCCTCGATGCGCATCGGTCCCAGATCCCAGCCGAACGTTTCGGCATCAATGTCGGCGTAGGAATGGGCGGCCTACCCGAGATCGAGGAAGTGCACAACGAGTACCTGGCCAAGGGCTACGGGCGCATTACTCCGTTCTTCATTCCGCAAGTGATCCCGAACATGTCCTCGGGCACGCTTTCGATCCTGCTGGATCTTCGCGGCCCGAATCTCTGCAATGTGACAGCCTGCTCGTCCTCCGCGCACGCGATCGGCGAGTCGTTTCGCCAGATCCAGCGCGGCGACGCGGACATCATGATGACGGGCGGAGCGGAAGCCGTGATCTGCCGCCTCGGCATCGGCGGCTTCGCGGCGATGCGCGCTCTCTCACAGCGGAACGACGCGCCCGAGAAGGCCTCCCGCCCTTTCGATGAAGGCCGCAACGGCTTTGTCATGGGCGAAGGCTCCGCGATGATGATTCTCGAGGAATACGAGCACGCCAAGAAGCGCGGCGCGAAGATTTACGGCGAGATTCTCGGCTACGGGCTCTCCGGAGACGCGTACCACATGACATCGCCCTCTCCCGAAGGCGATGGCGGCCGCCGCGCGATGGAAATGGCCCTCAAGGACTCCGGGCTCGAGCCCGAACAGATCGGCTACATCAACGCCCACGGTACCTCGACCTCGACGGGCGACATCGAGGAGTCGCGCGCGATCGCGAAGCTGTTTCCGAACGGCCCGAAGCATCTTCACATCAGTTCGACCAAGTCGATGACCGGCCACCTACTGGGTGCGGCCGGCGCGCTCGAAACGATGTTCTGCCTCTTCGCCATTCAAGAGGGGAAGATTCCACCCACGATCAATCTCGAGAACCTGGATCCCCAGTGCGCGGCCCTCGGCCTCGACTTCACTGCCAATTTTGCCGTCTCCAAGAAATTCGACTACGCGCTCTCCAACAGCTTCGGGTTTGGCGGGACGAACGCTAGCTTGGTCGTCGGGAGATTCCTGGAATGACCGGAGCCGGAAGCGCGAAGGTCCTGATCGCTTCCGACCACGCCGGTTTCGCCTTGAAGGCCGAAATTCAGAAGCTCCTTCCCGAGTACTCTTGGCTCGACTTAGGCCCGATCAGCGACGACCGCGTGGACTACCCGGACTTCGCAGAAAAGCTCGCGCGAAAGATCGCCTCAGGCGAGTCCACCCGCGGGATCCTGATTTGCGGCAGCGGTATCGGCATGAGCATCTCCGCCAACCGCCTCACTTCGGTGCGGGCGGCCCTGGTCGAGAATCCGGTTTCCGCGCGCCTTTCGCGGGAGCACAACGACGCCAACGTCCTTTGCTTGGGCTCGCGCTTCGTCGCGCCCGAGTACGGCGCAGAGATCGCCCGCGTCTGGCTCGAGACTCCTTTCAGCAAGGACGTCCGCCATCAGGCGCGCATCGACAAGATCGACCGAATCGACCCTTAATCGCACCTCATCCCAGGAGCTCCTCCGATGACCAAACCTTTCGAGAAAGATTTTTGGCGCGACCTGAAGCAAGCCGACCCGGAGGTCGAAGCCGCGATCGGGAGGGAACATCTCCGCGAGGAATACGGTCTTGAACTGATTGCCTCCGAGAAC
>JAYVOO010000161.1:0-2219 GCA_043757905.1 Oligoflexia bacterium | reverse complement strand
AAGACCTCCCACCAGATCTTGGCGGCGCTGCTCGACCAGCACCGGCCCGGCTGGAAATTGGGCAGCGGCCCGGGCGAGTTCGAGCTCGAGGCCCTCGGTCAACGCAAGAACGACTACTACTTGAAACAAATGGAATCCGAGCTGAAGACCTACCCTTCCGTGCGCGAAACACTCGAATGGCTGGGCGCCGAGGGCGTGAAGCTTGCTGTTGTCTCCAACGCGCGCGCGCGCGAGCTCAATGCCGCGCTCTCCACGCTTGGGATCGCGGGCCACTTCGACGAGATCTTCTCCCGCGACCAGTTCCCGTTTCCGAAACCCGATCCCGGTGGTTATCTTCTCGCAGCCGCGAGCCTGGGCGTCGCTCCCGCGGATTGCCTGGTCGTTGAAGACTCGCCGCCCGGTCTCGAGGCCGGACTCATGGCGAAAATCCCGACCGCAGCGATCCTAACGAACTTTACCGAAAGCGCGCTCGCGCAGCCGGTTCCAGGCCGTCCAGATCTCAGGCCCGTCTGGATTGGCCCTTCGTTCACGGCTTTTTTTGAATGGCTGCAGCGATTGCCGAAGCGATAGCTGAGAACTCGACCGCGCTCTGCTCGTTCTTGACGAGATCCTTTAGGAGTGCTTTGCCCTCGGACAGCTCCGTCTCGCCGAAGAGCACCGCGAAGCGCGTGCCGTGTTTGATCGCGAGCTTGAGCTGCGCCCCGAACCCGCTCGACTCGAGCGGCGTAATCACGCGCAGGCCTTGCGAACGCAGCCGGCGCGCGATCTCTTCCGCGCGAGCGCGGAGCTCAGGTGAAGGCAAGCTGACGAAGACGTCGATGTCAGAGGTGACAGGTGGCAATAGCGTATGCGTTTCAAGAAAGTTTCGGAGTGTCACGTCGCCCATCCCAAAACCCACGCCCGAGAGCTTGTCCTTGCCGAAGAGCCCGATCAGGTTATCGTAACGTCCGCCGCCGAACATAGCGCGCCGGTTATCGGGCGAGGTGTCGTACATCTCGAAGACCGTGCCGGTATAATAGTCCATCCCGCGTAGCACGGTTGGATCGAAAGCGACGGCGTCGCCGTGGCCACTTTCTTTCATGAGCGCGAAAAGGGCGCGGAGCTCGTCGACGCCCTGGCAGGGATAAAGCGTGGCGGACTCCTCGAAGGAGGCCGCGAAGAACTTCTCCATTTTCGATCGAGTGTCTTCAGTCAGACCCAGATCCGAAAGCCATTTCTGATAAGCTTCTTCGCCGATCTTCGCGCGCGAGTCGAGTGCCTTGGTCGTAGCAAGCGCAGTCTCAGCCGTGAGGCCGAGCGCGGAAGTGAAGATGTGATCCATCAGCCGCCGGTTATTGACCTTCACGACGACGCGGCTCTTCCCGCCGAAGCGGTCCATTAGGTCGAGCGCGAGCGAAAGAATCTCCGCGTCCGCTTGCAGCGGGTCGCCGCCAAGCACGTCGACGTTCAGCTGCCAGTGCTCGCGAAGCCGGCCGCGCTGCGGTCGCTCATAGCGCCAAAGATTCGGGATGCTGAACCAGCGAATCGGCCGAGGCAGCTCGTTGAACTTGCCGGCCACCATGCGCGCCATTGTGGGCGTCATCTCGGGCCGGACCGCGAGCTTGCGCTCGCCCTTGTCGATCAGCCAGTAAAGTTGTTGGTTGACCAGCTCCTCTCCTGATTTCGCCGCGTAAAGATCAAAGGGCTCGAGCATCGGGCCGTCATACTCCTGATAACCATAGCTCTGGGCGACGTCACGCATTCGGCCGAACATCCAACGCTGGACGCGCATGTCAGCGGGATAGAAGTCGCGGGTTCCCTTATAAGGCTGGGTGCTCAGGGGTGAGGAGGCCATGAGCCATGCCTATCATGCAAAAAGGTGGTCCCCACCTTTTAGAAGGTGGGGACCACCTTTTCAGATTCAACGATTATAGTTTAGATAGGGGCTTCGCTGAAAAGACTGAGCGAGTTGCGCATCCGTCTCAGCGCGTACGCGGGCCACATCTGGCTTGTTCGCCAGATTTTCGAAAGTCTTCGCATCTTGATGCCAGCGCGGTTCACCGGGAGCCGAATCCGCGCCCTTAAGCGAAGCGAGAGATCGATCCACGATCCGCCCGCCCCGGGAGTCATCCGCTTCTGCTCGGGGCGCGAGCGAAACGAGAAGCAGACTGGCCAAAAGGGCTGCGGGGATGTTTGAAAGTTTCATAGTGGACTCCCTGGCGAATCGCTTGGTTTCTATT
>JAYVOO010000160.1:0-8151 GCA_043757905.1 Oligoflexia bacterium | reverse complement strand
CTCAAGCGCGTCGAGTCCATCGTCGGCACCTCGAGGGATACGAACACGTACCAGCTGAATTTCGATCTTTTCAAGTGGTTCTGAGCGCGCCTCCCCGCGCGGTTATACCTCAGCCACAACTCTTCCTGTAGAGTTGCACAAATAGATAAAGGCGCGGATCCGTCGCGCCCGCTACTTTTCATTCATAACTGAACTCGTTGGAAGAACAACTTCGAAGGGAAATGAATGATTAAGAAGAATCTGAAGACTCTGTTGGTAGTGGCTGTAGGATCCCTAGCTCTCGCGTCCGGCGCGATGGCCGCCAAGGTGACAGGCACGTCGTCGTCAACGTCTAGCGGTCTGGTCGAGAACGAGAAGGACCCTTCCCTGCACCTGATCAATCTGAATGTCGCCCCGATCGCGATTGCTTTCGGTGGCCTGGGGGCGCACCTGGATTTCGGTATCGGCGAAAGCACGACGCTCGGGCCCACGTTCTCCTACCAGCGCGCTAGCGCTGGCTTCGGGGACTTCGCGGAGACGAAAGTCGGCATCTATGAGATCGGCGCTCGCGCCAATTTCTACATGGGCGGCAGGCGCTTCTCGAACGGCTTCGTGCTTGGGCCATACCTGAGCTATATGCCGGCCACGGTTACGCAAAAGTCCATGGGCCGCGAGTCTTCGGGCAGCGTCAGCGGCATTTCCGCGGGTGCGCTCGCGAGCTATCAGTGGGTCTGGTCCAGCGGCATCAACATGACCGCCGGCGGAGGCCTCGCTTACTACTCGCTGCCTTCCGACGCGACCGTCGCCTCGACGGACGGCTCCAAGGAAAAGGTCTCGGTCCCCGGTTTTACCGGCGTCCTTCCGAACATCGAATTGACGATGGGCTACGTGTTCTGATCTTGCCCACCTCGTGAAAGTTTCCGGCTCGGTGTCGTGCATCCCCGCCAAACGGCGCCGAGTCGGAATACTCCTGTACGAAATTCAGGTGTAAAACCCATGAAAAAGATCCTGATGAAAGTCCTGATGAAAGTGAAGTTCGGATCGGGCAGCGAGGCAGGTGAAAGCTCCCCGGGCTTCGACCTCGAGATCGCGTTCCATGACGAAGGTGACGAAGTCGGCGTGGGCGCTGAGCAAGCGAGCTCTTCCGATCGTGTGATCGAAGTTGTCCCTCTCAAGCCCTTCGCTTCGAGCGGTCAATAGACCCTCAAGCCAGGTGGCCGGGACTTGCCACGGCCGTGGGCGGTTACACTAGAGTGGCGCGGGCGATCTGATCTCGCCCCTGTTCCTCGAACGCTCTCGAGTTCTCGGGCTTGGACCTCAGGACCGCGACCAATAGCAGAACGGTGAATCCGATCAGGATCCAAGCGAGCACCATTCCCGGCATCATCACCACTTCAGTTCCGTCAGTCATTCTATACCCCCCATAGTCGTCGCTCATCGCTTGTATTTCAGCTCTGTACTCCTTGTGGTAAGGTGGCCCTGCAATGGCAAACCCAGCTCTCAAGAAGCCTCGAGTCGGTATCAGCGCGTGCTTGCTCGGCCAGCCAGTGCGTCACGATGGCAGTGACAAGCGCCACGAATGGGTGACCGAACGCCTGGGTCGGTTCGTGACATTCGTCCCGATCTGCCCCGAAGTCGAGATGGGCCTCGGAGTGCCGCGCGACACGCTTCGCTTGACCGGGAAAGCCGCGGCGCCCCGGCTCGTGAAGGTCAAGAACGGTGAAGATCTCACCGAGCGCGCGAATGCAACGGCGGAAAGGCTGCTCGCCAAGGATCTCGATATTGACGCCTATATTCTAAAGAAAGAGTCGCCATCCTGCGGGCTCGCGCGCGTGAAGGTGTATCCGCGGCCGGATACGGCGCCGGCGCGCGATGGAGTGGGGTTTTTCGCCGCGAAGCTCGTCGCCCGATACCCGCTCATCCCTGTCATCGAGGAGGGGCGGCTTTTCGATCCGCTTCAACGTGAGGAGTTCGCGATCCAGCTCTTCGCCATCCACCGGCTGCGCAGCCTCGATCCGACGGTGGCCGAACTCCAGTTTTTTCATCAGAACTACAAGTTCCTGCTTTTATCCCATGATCCGGCCCTCGCGGCC
Source organism: Oligoflexia bacterium (assembly GCA_043757905.1). Classification (GTDB taxonomy): domain Bacteria; phylum Bdellovibrionota; class UBA1018; order UBA1018; family UBA1018; genus JAYVOO01. The sequence goes on along the minus strand of JAYVOO010000160.1, from coordinate 6,079 downwards.
CGCCTTGGCAAGATCGCGGCGAACCCGAAGCGGCTTCGTGCCCGCGAGCTGGTTGGGCTTTACGAGGAAAGTTTCATCGAGGCCATGCGCAAGTCCGCGACTCCGGGCAAGCGTGTGAACGCGCTTCAGCACATGCTCGGCTTCTTGAGCGAGAAAATCGGCGCGGCCGAGACGAATCAGGTGCTGGAAGCGATCGAGGATTATCGCAAAGGCGAGATACCATTCATCGTGCCGCTGATGCTTCTGAAGCATCTTGCGCGCAAGCACCAGGTGGCCTATCTCGAGGCCCAGGCGACTTTCCAGCCCTATCCGAAAGATTTGAAATGCGGGGATATCTGAGCGAAGGCCAGTAGCGCGAAATGGAAAGGCCCGACCGCGAGGTGCGGCCGGGCCCCTGAATCAGTCAATCGAAGGCTTCGCTCAGTAGTAGCCGTAAATGCGGAAGACCGCCTCGCAGCCATGATCCACCCAGACGCGGTTGGAGTTCCAACCAAAGCTCTGGTTCGGATAGCAGGACGCGCCCGACTGCTGCTGAATCACCTGGATGTCATAGATGCTGTAGAGATGGGTCTGACATTCGTGGTATTTATACCCGGAACTCTTACAGTGGATATCCTCAAAGCTGTAGTTATTGCCTGGTCCTGGACCAGGCCCGGCCCAGCTAATTTCCACCGCAAAAACCCCCCTGCAACCGTAGTTCACCCAGATCCCGTTCTGGTTCCAGCCCCAAGTATTGCCTTCCTGACAGGGGACAGAAGAGAGCTGATGGTCCAGATACACGTGAACGATGTGTCCACCATTGACGTAGCATTCTTGATAATGATTGCCGCTACTTTCGCACTGAATGTATTGGGTGGTTTGGGTTGGATGGGCGGGCGCCGGGGCGTTCGATGCGAAGACCGCAGTCGACGGGAGAGAGAGCGCCATCGCGAAGCCGAGAAAGGTCGATCCAAGATTCATCATATTGAAGTCTCCATCTGAGTTAAGTGTTAGTTCACTTGTGTCGCTCAACCTGCAATTTTTCAACCTGGAACTGCTGTTTGACAGGGCGAGCCGTGGACCATAGAACGTAAAAGTGATCCGAAACCTCTCTCTCCTGCTTTTTCTCGCCGCGGTTCTGGGTGTGACGCATTTGTATTCCATTCACGACGCGCCCGGTCTGCACTTCGACGAAGCGTGGGCCGCGAACTTCGCCGTGAAGATCCGCATGGAACGTGGATTCTGGCCGCTGGAGGCGATGAATCCTGATACCGGCGCCTGGGGACACTACTGGGGCGCGCTCTGGATGAATCGATTCGGGGTGAGCCTCGAGAGCTTCCGAATTTCCCAGCTGATGCTGGTGGGAGCCGGTTGCGCGATGGGGTCTTGGTCGCTCGCTCTGCTCGGAGCGGGCTTCGCAGCACTTCTCTTCCCCTTGCTCATAGCGTTCACGCCGGTGCTGGTGATGAATCACCGCTTCACGGTCGACGTGAACACTTTTCATCCTTTCTGTTTGGGGGTTCTGGCGCTTGGTCTCGCGCTTCGAGCGCGCGGCCGGCCGAGAGTGGGCGCTGGACTGGTGGCCGGGGGCTCGTTCCTGGGTGTGACATCCCACCTGCTCTTCATCGGCCCCGTTCTCGGTCTTTTTCTCTTCGCGCGCTTGAAGCGGGGACGTCGGGACCGAGCGCTTGTCACCGGCATCGCGCTCGCGCTGCTTCCGGTGTTCATCAAAGTTCTGCTCATGATTCCCGGGAAGGACAAGGGTTGCGCCCTGATCGCGGTCGACTTAGTCGTCATCCTTGCCGCCTGGTGGCCCGAGGGCCGGAAAGTTCTGCCGAAGTTGCTTCGGAGGGTTGCATCCGCGCTGCTGATCGTGCTTTTCGCCGCGTTCCTCTTTTTTTGGGAAGGACACTGGACCACGCTTTTTACACTCGGGCGGGTCGCGGTTCCCGCGTTGATCGGGGTCCAGCTCGGGCTGCTTGCGGTGCTGGCACTGAGCCTGTGGCCGCATCTTCGGAGGTCCACCCTTTTCCTGGATTGCGCGGGTTGGTTCGGAGGCACCCTCTTCGTTCTCCCGTTCCTGATGACCCATCCGTCGAGCCGGTACTTCGAGACGGCGTTCCTGCTCTTCGCGGCGATGCTCGCGATCTCGCTCGAGGCGATGGAGGATTGGGTGAGTTCCGCGAAGATGCACCTTTGGTTGATCTGTTTCGTCGCCGTCGGCGCGTTCGATTTGCAGGTGAACTACTGGCGCCCTGCGATCCTGGGTCTACAGGAGGATCGCGATTTTAAGTTCGCATGCCTGCACGACAGCTCACGTGACTCGCTTCCGAAGCAGCGGCTGGCGCGCTTCCTTGCCGACAACGGCTGCCGATACGAGCGCGTGCGCACGGCCGATCCCAGGCTCGATGAGGCGCTCCGGTTTCTCAGTCAAGGCGACTGGAAAGCGGGGTCGGACAATCTCGAGCTCAGGCTCTGCCAGTGGCCTTCGGTTCGGGTCGAGCGCGAGCAATCCGAGGCGGCTTCGCTTTCCAGATTGGACTGGATCATCGCTAGAATTTCTGGTCTTTTGGTGCTCCGATGAAATTCCTGAGCCGTCTCGGTTTGACCCGCAAGCTCGTACTTTTCAATCTGCTTATCTTCGCGCCTTTCATGGGTTTTCGCGTGCTTCGCACGGCGGGCGACGACAAAGTCTACGTCGCCCAGGCGTTTGAGATGGTGCGCGACGACCATTGGTTTGTCCAGACGCTCGCCGACCAGCCGGATTACTACAAAGGCCCTCTTCACTACATTCTCGTCCGGATCGGGACGCTGCTTTTCGGCCATACGATGTGGGCGACGCTCTACATGAACCTGCTGCTCTTAATCGTGGCGAGCATTTCCCTGGGCAAGCTCATGGAGCGTTTTTACCCGGCGCGTGCCGGCTTGAGCGGCCAGGACTCTGAGCGCGAGTCCTGGGCGGTCTGGGCGGGGGGTGCGTTCGCGTGCTCGATCGGCGTTTACCTCCATGCCTATGCAAGCCAGATGGAAGTGGAGCTGGCCTGCGCCTATTCGATCGCAGCCTACCTATTGAGCCGAGCGAACGAGAAGCGCTTCGAGTATCTTTTCTGGATCACGGCGGGCGTGGCCGGATGGTTCAAGTCACCGCTTCATTCGGTATTCATCAGCGCTGCAGCGCTGATTTATTGGCTCCTCACGGGCGAGCTCCTCTCGCGCATCAAGCGAGGCCGGACATGGGGAGCGCTGAGTGTGGGAGCGCTGGTCGGTGCCGCCGGATATCTCCCGGCATACTTGCTCGACAAGGAGAACTTCATGCGCACATATCTCGTGCGCGAGACCTTCAACAAGGGGCCGAGCGGCGAGCTGTGGTTCAGCCCGGTCTGGCCGATCCTGACGTTCTTCCTTCTACCTTGGATGCTGATGGCATTCGTGGCCTACGCCGACGGGCTGACGAGGGTCTTCCGCGAGGCGAAAGAGAATGCGCTGGGCTCGGGCGGGCGAAGGCTCATCTATCTGGGTTTCGCATTTCTCGTACCTTGCATGGCGTTTTTCATCTGGTTCCCTTATCGCGCGCAGAACTACACGCTGCCCGCGGCGGGCGCCTGGCTTATTGCCATCGGGGCGGTCTGGGCGTCGGCCGGCCCGAGTTGGGTTAAAGTCTACCGCGCGAGTGTCGCCTTCATGGGCTTCGTCTTCTTGGGAGCGGGCGGGTTCGCGGCGGTACTAGGCGCGCATTACGAGACACTTCCTCCTGAATGGCCAGCCTGGGTGATCCCGTTTCTCGTGATCGGCGGTTTCGCGACGGGCGCGCTCTGGGTGAAAGAGGCTTTTCGGCGCGGGATCTTCTCGCCGGAGCGGATCCTCGTGGCCTGTCTGCCGTTCTACCTCTCGCTCGGTGCGCTCTATGCAGTGCTAGGGGAGCGCGAGATGCAGGATCTGAAACACGCGATCTCGGCTTCCCGAGATCTCCGCTGCGAGGACAAGGCATTTACCGTTGGGTATTTTAATCTGCAGCGCAAGCTCTGGAGTGAATGGGGCTATCTCAATTACATGGTGAGCTTCCCGATCGAGGGATTGCACACCGAAGCCGCGCTCCTGCGCGCGATCGCGTCCCATCAACTGATTCTGGTCGCGGAGAAGTATAACCTGGACGCCACGATCGCTCTGGCCGCACGCAAGTTCCCAGGGCTCGAGCCCGTCACGCGCGTCTGGCATCGATGGAAGACGCAGGGCCGCGGGCCTGATGGCTCGACGCTCTGGCAAGCTTCCTGGGACAGCCGAGACCTCCGGCAGCTCGAAGCGGAGTACTCCATGGTGCGCTTCAAGCCGAAGGGAATGGCTTCGGGACAGGGCTGCGACTAGTTTTCCGCATTCCGGGCGGTCAATGCCCGGGCCTTCGTTCGCTTCTCTTGAGCGCGGCGGGATAGGCGTCTTGAAACGTGATGGGAACCGCATGCGATAGGGAGGAGGGAGGAGGGAGGCAAAGGAAGAGGATGATGAATCGGGATGGAAAAGTCATGGGCCGGTATCAGGAGTTCACCCGAGTACCGGCCCAAACGCACAATTTTGCGATTAGCAGAGGCCGAAAATGCCGAAGAACGAGCAGGCCGCGTTACCGACGAAGGTGACCACCGACTTGCCGAACTTAACGAGCGTCGTGCCAGCGTTCGTGATGACCGCGACGGCATGGTGGCCGGCTTCGGTGATCACGTCGATGACTCCAGATGCGACGCCTGAAGGCTTGTTGGTGAATGTCATCGTGGCCGAGCCGTGATGAAGGGCGCCCGTGACGAGGTCATAAGCCGCTTGCGCGAACTTCTGGGCGGTCACGAAAACCGTGTCCGTGAGGTTGCTGGCGTTGGCAAGGACCTTGGCCAGGAGCTTGGCAACTTCGGTACCGGTCACGATTACCATCTGGGTGGTGGTGTCGATCACTTCGCCAGCGGCGTGAGCGATGTCTTCAGCGGCCTGGCCGGTGAAAACGATCGCGTTGATCCCGCCGGAACTGCGGTGAACGCCCAAGATCTGGGCTTTCGTGGTTACGGAAAGTGGAACGACCTGGACCTTGAGCGAAGCCTGGGCGGAGTCAGCAAGGCCGGGAAGTGCCAAGAGGCAGAATGAGAACAATACGATTAATTTCTTCATGAAAATGATCTCCTTGATCAACGTAAAACGGTTTCACTCTAAGACGCACTGCGAGCCGCAGTTATACCGAACTAAGCAGACGGGTATACAAAAAGGCTAACAACAATTCGGCAAAGATCAACACCAACCGTGTATCGGTCCGTCCGCCAACGCTCTTGCAAACATCGACCCGTTAACGGAAATGGCGGACGGCGCGCGTTAGATTGCCGCACTCGGCTGTCTTCAGGTCAAGCCTCCCTTGGGCTGCGCGGGCCCCTGTTCGGGCCCCTGATTGGGCTTGGGGCTTGAAGCGGTTAAACAGCTGTTAAAGAAATCAGGCAATCCGCCGCTGCGGCGATGCGACATCTGACGCAATTCTTTACGTAAAGGAGGCATGCCCCTATGATTAGAGTCGTGGCAGCAACCGCAGCACCTCGCAAGAAGCTGAATGTCGATAAAGTCCTGGGCCAGATCGTGGAGCTCCTGGGCCGCTATCAGCCTGCGGCGCTGAGTTTCTCGCGCGTCTCGCAGCTCACCGGGATCCCGCGCCCGACGCTTTATTACTATTTCGGCAACTCCCGGGACGGCATGCTCGCCGAGGCCATTCGCTTTGGAATGAAGAATTACGTACAGCTGATCTCACTCGAAAAGCAGCGCCGAAAGTACCCCGACTGGCAAAGCTTCCAGAAAGCCCGCATCCGGATCGCCGCCGCCACTGTGCGGAAGTATCCTTGGGCGCCGACTCTTTACTTCCGCTTTCGCGGCGAGGCGGGGCAGCTGGGCGAGGCCGTACGTGATATCGAAACCCGGTACGCGCGCGAGCTCGGTGAGAGCTGGAAGAAATACAACCCTGGAAAGACCCCCGACAAACGCGCGGTTAGGCTCTCCGCCTACCTGAAACTCGGGCTCCTGTGGGGGCTCGCCTCGGATCCCGATTACTGGTACCGGGAAACGGGCAAAAAAGACTACGGCAAGG
>JAYVOO010000159.1:0-2231 GCA_043757905.1 Oligoflexia bacterium | reverse complement strand
TTCGAGAAGGACCCCTTCTTCACGCGCATCTTCCTGGCCTCGATGCTCATGTCCGCGCTCGTTGTTATCGGCCTCTGGCAGATTCCGGTGAACACGAGCCTCGACGCCGAGCAGATCCCTGAGCGCATCGCGACGATTCTCTATCAGCCCGAGAAGTTCACGAAGCCGCCAGTGCCGGTCGAGAAGCCGAAGCCCGAATTGGAAAAAGTCGTCCAGGCTGAGCCTCCGAAGCCCGAGTCCGTGAAACCGAAGCCCCCGGAGCCCAAGCCTAAGGAAACCGTTAAGGTCGAGATCAAGCCCGAGCCGGTCAAGACCGTGCGGCCGGTACCGAAGGAAATGGTCATCACCAAACAACCTGCGAAGCCCAACAAGTCGACGGCCACCCAGTCGAAGAACGCGGGAAGCAAAGTCTCACAGAACGAAGCCAAGGAAGGGCAGGGCGCCAAAGCCAAGGGCGCCGAGGGTGCGCGCGGTTCCAAGAACGCTCCCGTCAACAAGACCAAGCAGAATCAGGCGTTCCGCCCGTCACCCCAGGCCGGGCCCGGCCGAGGCGCCGGCGACAGCCAGGTTCAGGACGAAGGTAACCTTGATATCCTGAAGGGCGCGAGCGGGAAGATTCAGGATCTTCTCGGCAACTCAGCGGCCAAGTTGGGCGCGGGCGGCGAGAAGCTCAAGGGCTTCGGCGGCTTCAATACTAAAGGCGACGGCGGTTTGGCGCTTTCCGGTAAAGGCGCGGGCGGCGGCGGCGACGCGGCTTCCCTCGGCGGACTCTCTGACAAAGGATCTGGCGGTGGACGAGTCGGCACGGGCAAGGGCGCGGCCGGCAACGGCAACGGCATCATCGGCGGCTCATCGCGGGTGGCGCTGAAGACCGGCGGCGACGAGGAAACCGTTGTCTCGGGCGCGATTGACTCTGGCGCGATCGACGCAGCGATTCGCGCGCACCAAGATGAGTTCCGGCTCTGTTATGAAAAGGAAATCAACGCCGAGACCGGGAAAATTGGGGGCACCGTCATACCCGACTTCGTGATCGGCTCAAGCGGTCGCGTTACTCAGGCAGGCGTCAAAAGTAGCTCGCTGAAGAACGGTAACGTCGAACGTTGCGTGATCAAGGTGCTAAAATCGATTCAGTTTCCGTTGCCGAAAGGCGCGGGCGTGGTTGAAGTGGTTTATCCGTTCCGTTTCAACGCGGTGGGCGGCTAAGGCAATCCACTTACGGAAGTCTTACCCCCAACCCGCTCGATTTGTTTTATGATCGGAGGAGGGGAGTATTTTTTCTGGAAACCCATCTCGCGCAGGCCAAACATACTGTCGTCGTCAGTGACATTCATCTCACCGACCTTGAGCCCCCGCATAAGCACAATCGGCTCTGGAAGCTCTTTCGGCGACCGGAGTTCTTCATCGATCGCGCTTTTAGCGAGTTCCTTGCGCACGTGCAAGGCCAGACGACCGATCCGATCGAGCTGATCTTGAACGGCGACATCTTCGACTTCGACTCAGTGCTGGCGCAGCCGCCAGCGGGTCCGGATGGACTGGGCTTGTCCGTCAGCTGGCTCGAGCGCGTTCGTGGCCTGCGCTCCGAGGAGCCCAAGTCCCGCTTCAAGTTCAAGCAGATCCTCGACGTCCACCCAGTCTGGGTGGACGCTCTCAAGAACTTCGTAGAGCGCGGAAACCGCATCGTGATCGTGATCGGCAATCACGACATCGAGCTGCATTGGCCGACTGTCCAGGCCGACCTGGGCGACCGCCTCGGAATCGCCGAAGCAGGGCGCGAGCGCAAGCTTCAGTTCGTCGAGTGGTTCTATATTTCCAACGGCGATACCCTTATCGAGCACGGCAACCAGTACGACGCCTACAGTCTCTGTATGAATCCAGTCAGCCCGCTGATCCGCAAAGGCGCGGCAGTTTATCTGCGTCTGCCCTTTGGGAATCTCGCGGGCAAGTACATGCTGAACGGCATGGGCCTGATGAATCCCCACAGCGAGTCGAGCTATATCAAAAGTTCGCTTTTCGAGTACCTGGTGTTCTTTTACAAATACGTGCTCACCACGCAGCCGCTTCTGGCCTGGAGCTGGTTCTGGAGCGCGATGGTCACCCTCTACGTCACCGTGACCGAAGGCTTGAAGCGCTCCCTGAGCGATCCGCTCACAATCGGCGATCGGGTCGAGCGCATCGCACAGAAAGCCAACGCGACTCCGCAGATGGTCTGGGCACTTCGGGAGCTGCACGCG
>JAYVOO010000158.1:0-2232 GCA_043757905.1 Oligoflexia bacterium | reverse complement strand
TCCGGATCCGGATCGGCGCCGTGGTGCTCATGCCCATGGCAGCTCGAATGCCGAAAATACGCATAGATCGCGAATGCGAGGCCGAAGAGGATGAGTCCCGCTCCCGCCCAGCGCTCGACCCTCTCCTCGTCGCCCGGTAAAAAAGCCTGCCCGAGCAGGATTGAAAGGATGCCGATCAGACCGGAGACCAGGATGTGGCCTGACGCCGCGACCAGCGCGCCGAGACACGCCGTACGAACGCGCCAACGGTGCATCTTGACGACCAAGACAACGGGCAGCCAATGCCCGGGCGCAAGCGAATGGACAAGACCCACGAATGCGGCGGAAGCGGCGAGAGCGATCATTCAGACTCGTATAGACAGGAAGTCCGCTGCTTGTCGTTCTCTTGCAGCTGGGTTTTGGTCTCGGGAGCGCCGTTCTTTTTAACGCTGGATGAGAGCCACGGGTACATAACAGCCTCGTGGTAGGGATGCCCGGCCGTGAAGCCGCCGCAGCTCTTGAAGTTCGGTGAGTCGCCGGAGCCTTGGCAGCTATGGTCGAGGCCGATCGAGTGGCCGAGCTCATGAAGCACCACGCTCTGGATCTGGCGCTGGTCGATCAAGCTGACGTTGACCAGGATGATCTGATGCTCGATCGCGTCGCCGCGTGCACAGCGCACGGTCGCGCCGGGAATCTGATGGTTGAAGCCGATCGTCTTCCAATGGGAGTCCGACTCTTCGCGCACGATGAAGAACTCCCCTTCGCTGCCGACCTTCTGGTTGCAATCGTTGGGATCCGCGTTGCGAATACCAGTGGGAACGGAATTGGAGACGAGCTTGAAGAAAGGGTGGCCGAGGAGCGCAGTCGTGGTTTTGTTCCACTCGTCGACGGCGGCCGAGATCTCGCTGTACTCGTAGGAGGAGAAACCGTCGTCGGCGACCACTTTGAGTGGGAAAACATGCACGATGGGCATCTTGCTTTCACGCTGATCTTCATGCAGGCATTCGTCGTCCTTGCCGAAACAGCCGTTCAGGACGAGCGGCAGGATGGCTGCCGCCACGATCGCCAGTAAGAATTTCTTTTGGTTCCAAATCCTCATGTCCTTACCCCGATTGTCTTGGACCGCAAAAGACCATATCCTATACAAATAGTCAACTAACCAGAGTGAGCCATCTCACTTTTTGATGCACCCAGCAAACACTGAGAATGATTAGCAAAGAGCAGTCCGGATCAAGGGCGGCGGATAGAATTTCAGCTCGGGCTAGAAGCTTGAGCGAGGCGGGAGAGAAAAACGTCGACTGAGTGGGCCATTTTTCGCCCTTCGGCAATGGCCCAGACGATCAGCGAGGCTCCTCGCCGTGCGTCGCCAGCGGCGAAAATCGCGGGGTCGGACGTCTGGTATTCCGAGTCGGCCTGCACGCGTCCTGCGGGATCCAGGCTGACGGAGAGCTTTTCCAGCAGCCCTTTCTTCAGAGGACCCGTGAAACCGGTTGCGAGCAGGACCAGTTGGGCCGGGATCTCAAGTTCGGTGCCCGGCAGCGCTTCGAATTTCTTTCCGGTCCAGCTGACGCGCACGACTTGGAGCCCGCGCAGCTTTCCGGCTTCATCCGCCTGGAACTCCACGGTCGAGACGGCCCACTCGCGAGCGCCGCCTTCTTCGTGCGCGTGGGAGCTTCGGAGCTTGAGCGGCCAAAGCGGCCAGGGCGTGCTGGAGTCGCGCTGCTCCGGAGGCCGCGGCATCAGCTCGAGCTGGGTCACGGCAAGCGCGCCCTGCCGAAGCGCCGTGCCCAGGCAGTCGGAACCCGTATCGCCGCCGCCAAGAATGACGACGTGCTTGCCGTGCGCGGTCAGGTCGGCGTTGCCGGTGACCGTGACGGCGGGCAGTCCCGCGACTCGGCGATTCTGCTGGGTCAGGAAATCCATCGCCCAGTGCACGCCCGGCAGATCGCGACCTGGCACTGGGACGTCCCGGCCCTTTTCGGCACCGGTCGCAAGGCAGATCGCCTGGTAATCGGCACGAAGGCGCTCGACGCTTAAGTCACGGCCGACTTCGCAGCTTGTGCGGAACTCGACACCTTCGGCCTCGAGCTGCCGCAACCGGCGATCGAGCACGCTCTTCTCCATCTTAAAATCGGGGATCCCATAGCGGAGCAATCCGCCCACTCGGTCGGTTTTTTCGAAGACCGTCACGGAGTGCCCGCGCCGCGCGAGCTCCTGCGCGGCAGCCAGGCCCGCGGGCCCGGAGCCGATGAC
>JAYVOO010000157.1:0-2239 GCA_043757905.1 Oligoflexia bacterium | reverse complement strand
TCCTTTTGATAAGCGATTCTCTCTTGCTGAATTTCAGCGTCATATCTGGCACCCGCGTCGTTCGACTGCGAAATCTCTGGGAGGTCCGCGAAGGTGAGCGCGTGCCCGTTCCGCGGCAATCCCGATAGATTGAGCGCAAGCGCGAGCAACGCGGCAAGGGTCGAAATCTGGAAGGAAGGACGAAAGGCGAGCCCTGAAAGCAACTCCCGCCGTTTTGCCGTCGCCCGGCTCCGCGCGGCGATGCGCGCGCGCCGCTCGAAGAGCAGATCCTCGGCCGCAGAGAAAAGCCGTGACTCGAACTCCGCGGACGGCTTGAAAGAATAGTCGCTCATACCGTGACGAGCCTCCGTCTGAGGGCTGCCCGCGCACGGAAAAGCCCTTGCTTGATCGCGTTCTCGCTCAACCCGCAGATCCGAGAAATCTCCATGCAGCTCATCCCTTCCTGCTCTTTCAAGACAAGAAACATGCGCTGCGCGGGGGTCAGGCCTCCCAGCGCCTCGTTGACCGATTCGGTGAACTCAAGGCGTTCGAGCTCGGCGAGAGGATCCGAGCCGTCCACCTTTTCTGGAACTTCGTCGGTGATCGTCATTTTCCGCTCGCGCCGAAGGACGTCGAGCGTCGCGAAAGTGGCGATGCGGAATATCCAAGACCTAAGCCCGCCTTCGCCGCGATGGACGTAAAAGCCGATCTTGCGGATCGCGGTAAGAAAAGTTTCCTGCGTCAGTTCCTCGGCCAATTCTCGCCTCCCCGTCATCCGAGTCAGATACGCGAATACAGATGAGCCGAGCTGCTCATAAAGCGCTCGAAACGCGGCGGGCTCGCCACTTCTCAACCCTTCCGCGATTTCCGCCTCGGTCATCGTGTTCCTCTGAGTCTAGGTCTGAGTCTTCGTTAGCTGATCTGAGAACGAACGAGGACCCCTTCAGGTTACGGGGTGGGGTTAATTAATTTCTCCAATGGATTCGAGGACCACGCAAAGACTTTCAATCGTCTTTCATCGCTTTCCGGATGATGGGGATGAAGATGAAGGCCAGTACGACGGTGATCACTGCCGCTGCCAGCAAAAAGGCGAGTTCGGTACGCATAGGGTAGGCCGTACCTTTTTACCTGGGCTTGCGTCAAACGCTGTCGTGGGCCAGGCTGCTATTCTAGAACTGCGTGAACCTACAGAAAGGTCTGGCCACACCATGGACTTCAGCGTCGGCTCGCTCTTCGCGGGATTCTTTTTCGGAGTCTGGGGGATGTTCCTCATCCGGCAAGGTAAGGCAAACGCCCACCCCTGGCATGCGCTGACAGGCCTTTCGCTGATCGTCTTCCCCTATTTCGTCCAAGGCATCTGGCTCACTTGGGGAATCGGCTTGGCCTTGATAGGAATCGCGTACGTTAAGCGCTAAGCGCCCGGCTTACTCCAGCTTCTTGAATCCGTAAGGGCAATGGCGGCAACCTGACTCGCAGCACTTTCCCTGCGCGAGAAGATGGAGCCGCGTGCAGGTCATCAGTCCGGTAGCGGGATCGACGTAAAGGGGTTCGCCGCGAGCGCACGTCTCTTCATGCAGCCTTGTGCAGGTTTCCTCATACGCTTTCGAGTTGCGGTCACTTTCAGTCACGATTCAACCTCGGCGCGTGAGAATGGTCGGAGAAGCCTGGTCGGTGGGATAGATCACCACCTCCTGGATGTTCACGCGAGCCGGGCGGTTCACGCACCAAACAATCGTCTCGGCGATATCGGCCGGCGTGAGCGGCGTCATCCCGGAGTAGACGGCTTTCGCTTTCGCCGGATCACCGAGGCGTACCTGGCTAAACTCCGTCTCGACCATTCCAGGGCTCACTTCGGTCACGCGGATGCCCGACCCGTTGAGATCCAGGCGCAGGCTATCGGTCAACGCGCGGACCGCGTGCTTGGTGGCGCAGTAGACGTTCCCGTTCGGATAGACGATGTGACCCGCGACTGAGCCTAGATTGACGACATGTCCGTCGCCGCGCGCACGGAAGAACGGCAATACGGCATGCGTGACGTAGAGCAGGCCTTTGAGATTCGTGTCGATCATCGCATCCCAGTCGTCGAGGTTGCCCCGGTCCATCGGACCCATGCCCTTGGCCAGGCCCGCATTGTTGACGAGCACCCGGACTTGCGAGAGCAGATCCGCGTGACCTGCTACAAACGCCTCCACCTCCGCGCGGTCGCGCACATCGAGCTCGAGCGCGTGGACCTGGATCCCCCACCGCGCCTCGAGCTCTT
>JAYVOO010000156.1:0-2241 GCA_043757905.1 Oligoflexia bacterium | reverse complement strand
CGCCATCTTGCCCGACTGCACCAGCGTCTCTTGCAGGGCCTGCAGCTCGGCATTGGTCTTCTCGAGCTGGAAGTAGGCGTTCCTGAGCTCGCCGTGCTTCGTGATCAGCTCGCGCTCCATGCGCTTCTTCTCGGTGACGTCGCGGAAGATGGCCAGGGCAAAGGTCGCCTTGCCTTTCACGATCACGCGCACGCTCAGGTCGACGAAGCTCACGTAGCCGTCCTTACGCATGAGGGCAACGTCCTCGTAAGTGCCCTGATGACGGAAGAGAGAAGCGTCGATGCGGCGCGAGTGGTGGCTGATGTCCTTGGACTCGCCGGGAACCAGGAGGCTCACGCCCGCTCCGACCAGCTCGGACTTCACGAAACCGGTCATCTCCTCGAATGCGTGGTTGGCGGCATCGATCACGCCGTCGGGCAGCACGGTCGCGATCGCGTCGGAGGACTGCTCAAAGAGAATTTCATACTTGCTCGCGTTCTCGCGGTCGACCGCGCGGCGCTCGAACGGACGGCCCGTTGCCTCGTCGATTGCCACTGAGGCCTGATCCGCGATTCGCAGTTTACGGACTCCCTGGTTGCGTTCAGACATTCAAGAACGCTCCCGCCTTCTCGATGCCAATCTTGAGCTGCTCTTCGAGCGCCTCGATGTCCGACGCCTTGAGGCCAAGGGGCGCCAGCATGTCTTGCGTGATCTCGCCCGTCGAGCAGTCGCCCGACTGGCCGATCCGGTTCTTCACGCAGATCGTGTTGGCGAGCCGCACGATCTGGATCATGGGCTTGGTAGACGAGAGGATCGAATCCATCTTACTCACGTCGAAATGATGGTAGCGGATCGCGAGGCGAATGACCTGGGGCAGGCCCCACTTGGTGGCGATGATCTCGCCCAGGTAGGAATGGCCCGGCAGCTCCCACTCTTTCTCGACCTCATAGAAGGAGGCTTGGCGCTTCTCGGTCTCGGTGATGACGCCCTTCAGGCGCTCGGGATCGATCTCGTTCATCACGAGCTTGCCGATGTCATGAAGCAAGCCGCACGTGAATGCTTCCTCGGGTTTTCCAATCTTGAGCTTCTTGGAAAGCAGCTCGCTGCAGACCGCGGCGCCGAGCGCGTGTTTCCAGAACTCGGGCATCGAGAACTCTCCGGCTTTCTTGCCGCCTGAGAATACCTGAAAGATGGAGAGGCTCAGGACTAGCTGCGCGAGCGTGTTGAAGCCAAGGAATGCCAGGGCACGCTGGACGTCCGCGACGCCGCCAGGGATCGAGTAGTAAGAAGAGTTGACGAGCCGGAGTACCTTGGCGGTCAAAACCTGATCCTTCTTGAGTACGTCCGCGATGTCGGCGCTCGAGGAGTTGGGATCGTTGATCAGCTCGTTCACGCGCATCGCGACTGCAGGTAGCGTGGGGATGTCCTGCAGGCTGGACAGAAGCTCGGCGTAATCGGCGTTGCTCATACCGCTTTCGCTTTCGTTCGAGACTTCATCTGCTGGGAGCTTCTTCATCAACGCCCCCGTGGTCCGATTTGCCATAGGCACCTACCTTCACAGTCTCTTCGGACACATTTGCCGGGCAATTAATGCCCTTAACAAAGATTTCTTCGGACAGGGGATTCCTCCGTCCTTCCAGATCAATAGCCGCTATTGAAGCTGTCGACTTCCAGGACCCGCCTGCCCTGCCTGCGTTTAAAACGATCCTGATGTTAAGAGCGTCAAAATCATGTTGACCAAATGCGAAGAATATTTAATAATCTAAATTGTTCTTAACTCTATCTACGACCTGAGGGCGCATATATGAAAAAACAAACCCGGATCTCTTCGAAGCTGAGCTTCTCGCTGATTTCGGCTTTCGCCCTGAGCGCCTGTGGCGGCGCGGGCCAAGGCCAAGGAGATTCGATTCGCCTTGCCCAAGTGGATCAAGGCAACTGGTACAGCTTGAAGGTCTCGGCGCACGAGCACGGTGACGACGAGATGATCATCGCCGAGGACACTACCGACGAAGTCAATCAAGTGACGCTCGACAAGCTCGGCGTCAGCGCAAAGTCCTGCTCAAACGGCCAGGCGCCGATCGTCAAGGGTTGCGCCGAGCGCGACTGGGGCAATCTCACCTTCGACTACAAAGGCGAAGATATGATGCTGTACTGCCCTGCCGGCAGCCACCGCACCGGCCAGCGCTACACAGGCACGAGCGACCCCTGCAAGTGGTCGAACGAGCAGGCGACTAGCGTCAAGCTCAGCTGCAAGAAGCCGGG
>JAYVOO010000155.1:0-2242 GCA_043757905.1 Oligoflexia bacterium | reverse complement strand
CGGTCGATCAGTGTCTTGCGGATGCCGAGGCCGCGGAGGAACTCCTCCATCTGATCGGCGAGCATGCCGCGGTCCCCGCTCCGCTCTACGGAATGCTCGCGGATCTCGGCGCCCCAGTTGAGGTACTTCTCCATGCCGAAGTAGTCCTGGGTGACGAGCTTGCTGACTGTGGAAAGAATGCTTCTGACAGTGAAAGTGCGGTCGTGCTCGGACTGCGAAACCACGTTCGAGAGGAATGGATGCTCCTTCAGGCGGGCGACGTAGGTCTCCGCTTCTTCCGAAGTCATGAACACAATCTTGATCGTCTTGTTCTTTTCGCGCGCGGCGTAAGCGAGATTGATCATCGGCGCGTTCACGCAGACGATGTCGAAGGTCTTGGTCTCCAGAAGCGCCATGCCGGCCTCGATGGTCGACACGGTGTCGAGTTCGACGCCCGTGCCGCCAAGCGCGAGCCGGGCGATCACTTCTTCGGCGCGGTTGTCAGTGGCGAGCAGGACCTTGGAGTTCTGAAGTTTTTTCCCCGTCTGGCTGAGATCGAGGATCGAATCCATGAGTACGGACATGCCTTGGACCGCGGTCGAGAGATCGCGCACCCGGTCCTGCGCCGGCCCGGTGGCCTCCTCCAAGAGCTTCTCGACGTCCCGCTGAAGCGGCTCGATGCCGGCCTTGAAAGTCGTTGCCAGCCGCTGGATCGAGCGCTCGCGCTCTTGCTGCTTCTGCGCGCCCAACGTGACGACGGTCTCAAGCAAAGCCTCGCGGTCCTCGATCACGGCCCGGACCGCATCCCTGATCGAGATCATGTGCACGAGCTTCTTGCCTGAGACCACCGGCAGATGCCGAAAGCCTTTCACGGTCATGAGCCGCATCGCTTCTTCAAGCGTGCTTTCGGGCGAGACGCAGATCGGGTTGGCGGTCATGACTTCCGAGATGAGCGTGATTTTCGAGGATTTGTCGGATAGCACGACCTTGCGCGCGTAATCGCGCTCCGAGAAGATGCCCACCAGCTCCTCGCCGCGCACCACGGGCAGCGCGCCGAAATTCCCGCTCGCCAGGAGTACGAGGCCTTCGTAAACGGTCGCGCCCTCGGAAATGGTGGCGAGCGCGCCGGGCGCCCTCTCCTCCAGGAGGTTTTTGATGGTCTTCACGGGCGGGCCGTCACTTGAGCACCCAGGTCGCCCCGGTTGGCGCGTCCTTGAGGATCACGCCTCGAGCATCGAGATCCTTGCGGATCTGGTCAGCCTTGGCGAAGTCTTTGGCCTTGCGCGCGGCCTCGCGGTCCTGGATCGCCTGGCGGATTTCGTCGTCCGTGGGAAGCACAACGCCGGAAGCGGCCTGGCGCGCAGCTTTGATCCGCGCCAGATCCTCGAGCGCCGTCGTCGGATCGAGTCTGCCGATCCCGAGCACGCCGCCGATATCTTCTTCGAGTACTTTGATGAACTCGTTCGCGCCCAGCACCGCGGAAGGGGTCGCAGAAGCAAGGGGCTCTCCCGCGGTTCGGTTGAACTCGCGGATCAGCGTGAAGAGCGCGCCGAGCGCGCCCGAAGTGTTCAAGTCGTTCGCGTAGGCGTCGTCGATCTCCCGGCGGGTCGCCTCGCAGGATGCCGCGAACGAACCCCAAGCGGCTTCAGCCCGAATATCCGCGCGGGCGCGACTCTGCTTGGAGAGCTCGAGCGCCTTCGCTTTGGCCTCGTAGATTCGGTGGAGCGCGACCCAGGTCTGGTCGATCGTGTCGTCGCCGAAGTCGATCAGCGAGCGGTAGTGCAGCCCGAGCAGCATGTGCCGCGCGAATTCGCCCGAAAACTGCGTGAGGAAATCGCGCGCATTGAAGACATTGCCCAAGCTCTTGGACATCTTCTCCTTAGACAGCGTCAGGAACGCATGATGCACCCAGAACCTGACGAACGGCGCTTGGCCCGAGGCCGCTTCCGACTGCGCGATCTCGTTAGAGTGATGCGGGAAAACCAGATCCTCGCCGCCGTGGTGCACGTCGACTCGGTTGCCGAGCCACTTCGATGCCATGGCGGAGCATTCGATATGCCACCCTGGCCGTCCCTTGCCCCAAGGGCTATCCCAATAAGGCTCTCCCGGCTTGACCGGCTTCCAGAGCGAGAAGTCGAGCGGGTTGCGTTTCTTGTCGTTGATCTCGACACGGATCCCAGCCTGGAGATCCTCGATATTCTTGTGCGCGAGCTTGCCGTAGCCGGAAAAGCTCTCGACCGAGAAGAGAACCTCGCCACCCTCG
>JAYVOO010000154.1:0-2254 GCA_043757905.1 Oligoflexia bacterium | reverse complement strand
CGAAACAAAGATGAATGGATTTCGGAGGTATGACCTCTCCGAGCGGGGCTCGGACGATCTTTTCGAGATTTACCTCCCCGCGGTCCTGAAGGGCGGCGGAACGGTAACTGCTTACTTCACGGTTTCGTTCGACCAGGGCTTCCAGTCTACTCGCGAGCTGACCTGCTCCATCCGCTGAAATTCAAGGATTCTGCTCGAACCATGCGTGGACCTTGGCCACGGCGTCCACCTGCTTGAGCGTGCCCGCCTTCATCGCCAGGCAGATGTTGTTCTCGAGCACGTCCTTTTTATGGGCTTCGTCGATCGGCTCGGGCCAAAGGTTCCGGATGTCATCCGAGCCTCCCACGCAAAGCGGGATCAGGTGATCGAACTCGTATTTCGGCCATTCCGACTCCGGGATATCGCCGTAGAGATGAGCGACCTGAACCTTGAGACCGTGGCTCACGTTCCTTTTGCAGCGGACGATCTGCTCCGGATAATCGATCTTGTCGAAGTTCGGGTCGCTCTTCGAACAGAGCATCCCCGGTGTCTGGACTCCGTCCGGCTGGGCCGCAGACACGTCTCCAGACCGCACCACCAGCATAAGGATGCCGAGGATCAGGGAAAGACTCAGGTTTCCTGTTTTTTTCAAAATCCCCCCCCCCCTGCGCCCGAAGCGCCTGATCACTCGACCCTGTTTGAGCAGGTTCCATGCCGCCATCCCATTAGGTACGACTTCCGCAAGGATTCAAATAGAATTCAAGGCCTTTCACAATCCTAATACTTGAGCGCCGCGCGCATATTACACCAAAGAAATGTAATAGGACCGCAACCGCACCGATCACTTAAGCAAAAACTCCTCACACTGGGGCCAACACGAGCTCAGTTCGAGAGCTTCGAGATCACCTCGCGAACGAGGCGGTGCGAGCCGATCGCGCGCAAAGCCTGCGTGATGTCGCGCACGAGATCCTTTGAATCGAGCTCGGGCTGGATCATGTCGATCATCGGAAGCACGGCGGAGCGGTCGCGGATCTTGCCCAGGGCAATGACGGCCTGCCGGCGCACCATCTGATCCGCGTCCTTGAGGAGCGCGACGAGCATCGACACTGCCTCCTGCACCTCGCCTAGGACAACCTTCACAGAGCGCGGGTCGGTGCCCCAGCGGTTTCCGATCGTGTCCTGCGCCGCGATCAGGGTCAGCTCGCCGATGGCGAACGCGGCGCTTGAGCGCATGAGCGGATCCGAGTGCATGAGCATGGGCTTGAGCGTGTTGACGACCTCGACGTGGCCCGCGGCGAAGAGCGCCATCGCGGCGTTGGCCTTCACCCGGTTGTTGCGGCTCGAGAGCTTGGGGATGAGCAGATCGGAGGCGCGCGCGCTCCGAATCTGGCCGATGGCCTCGACTGTGTTGGCGACGATGCGGTCGTCGGGAACATCCAGGAAGGGCGCAAGCTCGAGCATGCGCTCGGTCGTGCAGACCCGGCCAATCATCGCGATCGCGGCCGAGAGCACTTTGATCGAGCCCTCGGTCGCCAGGAGTTCGAAGAGCGCGTCGACGGAATCCTTGTGGTCCTTAGGGCAGAGCTTGCCCAGTGCGGTTGCGGCATGAAGTCTCGTCAGCTCGTCGCGGTCGCCCAGCATGCGGATCACGTGAGGAAGCGCTTCGAGGTTCCGGGACTGGCCCAGGATCTCGAGGCTTCGGTACTTGAGCGAGGCGTCGGACGTGGAGAGGTTTGCGACCAGCGTGGCCAAGTCGCGCACGCCGATCAGCTCGTAGATCTGAAGTCCTTCCTCTTTGCCGGGGAAGGTGGCGCCGACCAGTTCCTCGTAGTCGAGTAGCGAACGCACGCGGTTTTCCACTTGATCTGAGAAAACGATGCGCGTGTGCTTGCCGAGCTTCGAGAGCTTCTCGATCCGGCTCGCCAGGTTCACGACCTCGCCGATGACGGTGAAGTCCATGCGGTCTTTCGAGCCGATCGGCCCGGAGATAATCTCTCCGTGGGTGATGCCGATGCCGATCTCGATCGTGTTCTTGTTGTTGGCGAGTCGCCGCTTGTTGAACTCAGCCAGGCGCTCGCGCATCTCGAGGGCGCAGTAGATCGACTGGAGCGAGGTCTCGACCGACGACGGCGCGTCGGCCGCCTTCGATGAGCCCGGCTCCTGGCGGATCGTGGCCGTGTCCTCGGACGAGTAGAATACTGCCAAGAGCGCATCTCCGATGAACTTGTCCACCTCGCCGCCGTGCTTGTAGACGACTTCCACCATCTCCGAGAAG
>JAYVOO010000153.1:0-8266 GCA_043757905.1 Oligoflexia bacterium | reverse complement strand
TCAGGGTTACCCAAGGCATCCGCTGGGTAATCCATTTCGCGAAGGGGGCGGCCAGGCGATCGCATTCAGCGCGGACCCCCGCGTCCTCGATGCGCTCGACTTGCAAGCCCGCGGCTTCCAGGCGCGCAAGCCCGCTGCCCTGAACTTTCGGATTGGGATCTCGAGAGCCGTAAACGACCCTCTTGAGAAAGCCCTCTCGCGCGAGCGCGAGCAGTGCATCCGTGCAGGGCGGAGTGCGCCCCGTGTGGTTGCAGGGCTCGAGCGTGATCAGGATCGTGTGGGGGCGGAGTCCCTTCTCTCGGCACTCGGTGATCAGTCGGGCTTCGGCATGCGGCGCGCCCGCTAGTTCGTGCGCGGCAGAGTGAAGGAGCGCTCCGCTTTCGGAAAGCGCTGCTGCCCCCACCGGCGGATTCGGCGCAGTGGCTCCTTCAAACGCACGCGCGGCCCGTAGCGCTTCCCGCATCCCTTGGAGGAGTGAGGAGTCGCTCATAGCGGGGTCGACGCGCGTTTCAGGCGGTCGGCGATCGCGAAGCCCAGGCCTTCTGTCGCGCGGCAGGGATCTGTGAGCAGAAGTTCCGCGCTCGAGCGGTCCAGCTCGCGAAGCGCGGTGAAAAGATTCTGCGCGGCCTCAGTGAGGCTACCCGAGCGGCTGAGCGAGCGCGCCTGTACGGGAATCCCCAATCGGGCATTCAGCTTTTGCGCGACTGGATCGGGATCGCCTGAGAGCACGATGAGCCCGAGCGATCGCGTGCCACGTTCCATCAGCTTCGCCTGAAGCGCCGAGAGTTGCGATTCAGCGAGCACCGCCGCCAAGTCCTCCAGAAGCAGGAGCGGTTTGACGGGTGCATAATGGCTAAGAAGCATCCCAGGCGAGGGGGCGGGCGCTTGGTCTCCCTCCGCTCTCATGCGCCTGGGCGTCGAGATCGGCGCTTCGGTGATGGCCTCGAGACGCTCGAGAGGCGTGCCACCCGGCCGAAGCATCGCGAGAATTCCGCTCGCGTCGATCGAGAGCACGGTCGACTCGACGCCGATCTCGCAGCGGCCGCCGTCGATGATCCAATCGATCCGGTCGCCCAGCTCCTGTGCGACGTCCTCTGCAGAAGTTGGGCTGATACGGCCGAAGCGGTTCGCGCTCGGTGCGGCGAGCGGGATCCCGGCTCGGGCGAGCAGCTCGCGCGCGACCGGATGCGCGGGGACTCGAATGGCCACCGATGGGAGCCCGCTCGTGGCGAGATCCGGGACGCGGGGGCCTTTGGGCAAAACGAGAGTAAGGGGGCCGGGCCAGCAGTCGCGCATCAGGCGCCTAGCGCTTTCGAGCGCGCTCGGGCCGAGCAAAGAGGGCAGGATCAGGCCCTCGGATTCGAGCCGCTCGAGAGAGCCCCAATCGGGACTGACATGCACGATCAGGGGATCAAAGGTGGGACGCGATTTAGTCTCGAAGATCGAAGCCAGCGCTAGGGCGTCGAACGCGGAGCCCGCGAGTCCGTAGACCGTCTCAGTGGGAATCGCCACGAGTTTGCCCGCTCGCAGCTCCCGCGCGGCGGTTTCAAGATTCTCGGCGGTAGGGGAAAGGATCCTAGCTCGCACCGAGCCCCTTCCAGACCTGCTCCATCTTCATGCCGCGCGAGCCCTTGAGGAGGACCGTGTCTTTCGGTAGGAGCGCGCCCTTCAGGCGGGCGGCGAGCTCCATATGAGTCGCGAAATGCTCGACCGTTCCAGCGAAACCAGTTGTTTTCAGCTCCGCCTCGAGCCACTTCATGCGAGGGCCAAAGAGATACACGTGCGCGCCGGACTGACCGAATGGCGCGAGATCCCGGGAAAGCTCCCGGTGAAAACGCTCCTCATCAGGACCAAGCTCGAGCATGTCGGCCAGGCAGAGATGCTGACCGCCGCCGTTCTTTTTCGAGAGCTCGCCAAAGAGCGAGATGCCGGCGCGGATCGAAGTGGGGTTTGCATTATAATAGTCGCAGATCACCGAGATCAAGCCCGGAAGCTCGCGAACCTGCGAACGACCTTCGGCGCCCTTGAAAGTCGCGAGTCCCGCGCGTGCTTCGTCGGCGGTGAGCCCGAGGGAATATGCGATCGCGAGCGCGGCCAGCAGATTGGAAGCGTTGTGGCGGCCCGGCAGTGGCTGCGGAAAAATCTCAGTTCCCCATTTCGGCGCCGTCACCTGGAGCTCCGTCATCGAAACCGAGGGTTCGCCGAAAATGACTCCGGGAACCGACGCGTTCTCTTTCGAGATCGAGTAGGCAAGTTTAGAACCCTCCGGGGCGTTGAGATTCTTCCAATGGGGGGCAATGCCCGGATCGTCTAGCGAGATCGCGACTGTTCCGCCCGAGGCCGCGGTGAACTGAAGTGCCTTGCCCTCCTCGCGCGCGACGGTCGCGACATCCTTCAGCTTCTCGAGATGCTCAGGACCAATCGAAGTCAGGAGCGCCGCCGTGGGCCTCACGATCTCCAGGTGCTTCGCCATGGCGCCGATTTCATCGATTCCGACTTCGATGACCGCCGCTCCATGCTCGGGCCTGAGCTCAAGCAAGGTCATCGGGATGCCGACGAAACCGTTCTGGCTGCCCTCGGTCTTGAGCACGTGCGCGTAGCGCCCCGCGAGGATCGCCGCGAGGAACTCTTTCGTGGTTGTCTTGCCTTCGCTGCCTGCGATTGCGATCAGCGGGAGTTTGAAGCGCGCGCGCCAGGCGGCGCCGAGCTGGCGATAACCTTCGACTGAATCGGGCACGGCATAAATGGCGGCGAGGGTGGTGCTCGCGTTCGAGAGCACGGCCTGGGTCTCAGGCTTTCCCGCGGTGCAGAGAATCGCGCTCGCGCCTTTTTGCAGAGCCTGCGGGATGAATGCGTGCCCGTCGAAACTGTCTCCGGGGATCGCAACAAAGAGGCAACCCGGTTCGACTTTGCGGGAATCTGTTGTTACGGAGGTGAAGATAAAATCCCCCTGGCCCTGGATCCCGAGGGCCTCTCTCACGAGCTTAGAGCTGAGTGATCGGTTCGCCACCCCTCAGGACCCGTCGAAGCTTGACATAGGAGCTTCCGTTTTTTCAGTACCGGTTTCCGCCAGGCGGATGAGATCGGGATAAAATACTTGCGCCATGAGGATCCTAGGCGTCACGGTGCCGAAAATTTTCGAGCGCCAGCTGATTCCTCGGGCAGCGACCTGGCCTCGGATCAGGGTCAGGTTCGGTGTTCCGTCTTTAGCGCGAGCGGGAACGTCGGTCAGGGCGGGGCTTGGCAGCAGGTTGATCTGCCAGACCAGGTTCTCGAAGAGCTCGGAGAGCTTGCCTTTCGAGTCTCCGAGGATCCTCAGCCTCAGGTAGTCGTTCGGCCGGTAAGCCTCAACGAGCGCCGTGATCTGGAAGCGTTTCCACTGCTTCTTCTTGGGTTCGATCGAAAGTTTCAGGCGAGCCCCTTCGAAGAGCTTTTGCTGCTCCTTGGGCAGGACGTCCCCAGTCGCGGAGACCGTCTGCACTTCCTTGAGCGAGAAAAACCACTCCGGCCACTTCGAGAGGTCGGAGACCTGCGCGCCCAGCTTCTCGATCGAGGCCTTCGAAGGCACGTCGCGCGTGAACTGGAGCTCCTTGTCCGGGCCAATGGCCACGAGGAAGCTGGGAACGAGGGCAATGAGCGCGAGCGCGAGGGCCCCACCCAGCACGAGCTTCAGGGTCGATCTCTTCGGGTTCATCCTTTTTGGGTTCATTGTGGTCCGGTTTACCATAATCCGCGATCAATGGTATAGGCTTGGCCGTCATGCTAGAAACCGAGGCCGGCCCTGAAATCATTTCCGAATCCGCTGAATGGATCGTGCTGAACAAGCCGGCCGGCTGGCTCACGATTCCGGGCCGCGATCCCGCCTCCCAGGCGCAGGTCGTAAACGAGTGGGGGAGAAAGCGTTTCGGGCGAGTCTGGGTCGTGCACCGGCTCGACCTCGAGACCAGCGGAGTGCTTCTGCTGGCCCGCACAGCCGAGGCCCATCGCAAGGCGGGACTCTGGTTCCAGAAGCATGAGGTCAGAAAGCATTACGAATTCCTGGCCCAGGGGAATCCCGCGCGGCCCGTCTTCCGAGTGGATCTGCCGATCGAGTCGAGCCCTTCGCGTACGCAGCTCGAGGTGAAGGAACGGTTCCCGGGCGCGGCGGTGTTTCTTGGGGTTGCGACGCCGCTCTCCGGGCGTCGCCACCAGATCCGAATCCATCTCTCCCATGCCGGGCATCCCATTCTCGGCGATCCACGCTACGGCGGAAGCCGCGAGCTGGCCACGCGAGTCGCGCTCCACGCACGCAGGCTCACATTGCCTGGAGGCGAGTGCTTCGAAGCCTCCTGGCCGGCGGACTTCTCGGGATGGGTCGATCAATTGCGAGGCGTGAAGTGAGCGACCCCCAAGCGCAAAAAATTCTCGAGAAAGCCTGGAGTGCGAGAAATCTCGAGGCGGAAGAATCCCTCCGTGTCTTTCACGGGCCCGGCGACGCGCCCCCTTCGCACCCGCTTTCCGAGTGGGCGATCGAGGTCTTCGGCGCGCATGCCTGGGTGACGGCTTGGGGCCGGGACACGGCGGAAGTTCGGGCCGAGATGGTCACGTTTCTCAAAGGGAGGATGGATCGAAAGATCCTTTCCGCGGTTCTGCTCGTTCGCCCCGAGAAGGGAGTGCCCGAGGATCCATCCGCACTATTCGGCGAGCCGCCCGTGGAGGCGTTCGCGAACCACGAGGGCAAGGCCCGTTACTGGATCCGCATGCTCAGTACCAAGCATCCCGGCCTCTTTCTCGACCATGCACCGCTCAGACGTTGGCTCGAGGCCGCGCCGCGCGGCGCCCGCGTCTTGAACGGATTCTCTTATACCGGAAGTCTGTCCGTCGCCGCGGCCTTGGGCGGCGCCGCTCACGTGACGAGCCTCGACCTCTCGAAGCCTTACACGCAGTGGGCGCGCGAGAACTGGGCGTTGAACGGCCTCGGCGCTGAACGCGCGGATTTCATCTACGGTGACGTCTTCGATTGGCTGCCCCGTTTGAGGAAAAAGGGGCGGCGATTCGATTGCGTGATTCTCGATCCGCCCTCGTATTCCCGCGGGACGAAGGGCGACTTTTCGACCGCGCGAGACCTGAGAAAACTTCACGAGCTTGCGTTCTCGGTGCTCGAGCCCGGGCTCGGGGGCGCGGCGTGCCTGATCACCTCAATCAACTCCGCCAATGTAACCCGGGAACAGTACTGGAAAGACGTGGCGGCGGCAGCGGAGTCTGCCGGATTCGTGCTCAAGATCGTCGAGCCGATTCGCTTGCCCCCGACCTTTCCCGAGGCGGAGCCTTATCTGAAAGGATGGATCCTGGAGGTTACTTGCAGGCCAGCTCGAGGCTAACGCTGACGCCGGGAGCGACGCCTTCGGGCAGGCCGACGCTGACGGAGCCGTTAATTTTGAAAGTTGGAGCGATCACCTTGCGGATGACCTTGAATTCCATTCCGTCGCGCTCGCCCTTGTAGACTGTCGCTCCCATATTGGCCAAACGAGTGACCGAGAGGTCGTCGTTCTTGCCGGTGGCGGAGTCGACCGTGCGCGCGATGATCGTGCCAGTCGAAGCGTTCTCGCAGATCAGGAGCGTCCCAAGCGACTTCGCCATCTCGGGTTCGTTCGTCTGCGACTCGAAAGGTGAGCAAGACATGACCTCGGACTGGTCGGCGTCGCAGGCGACCGACGGCGTGGTTTCCGCGAAGGCCGGAAGGGAAAGCAGAGAGAGGGCGAGAATGAGTTTCGATAGTGGGAATTTCATGGGGGCTCCGTAATAGGATTACGTTCAACGCCCAGTGTTTTACCTGACATAGCGCACCGTGTCAATTAATTATAATCCCGCGAGATTTCCGATGCTTCGCATATCCTTGGGCAGTGCGGCTTTGAATTCGAGCACTTCGGAAGTCATCGGGTGGGGGAACCGCAGTACCCAGGAATGAAGCGCCGGGCGCGAAAATCCGGAAGCCGCGCCGCGCCCGTACTTCGGGTCACCCAAGAGCGCATGGCGCTCGTGCGCCGACTGCACGCGGATCTGATGCGAACGCCCGGTCTCGAGCACGTACTCGAGCAGCGTGAGAGGTTGGCCTCTCCATTCTGCATGGGCGAGTGGACGCGCTGAAAGCGCGGACTCCTGGCCCTGCGAACGGTCGCGCACCACGCGGACGACGTTTGTAGACTCGTCCTTTTTCAGGAAGTGACGCCACTCGACCGGACCCTCCACATTTCCTTCGACCCAGCCTAGATAGGACCGGTAGATTTTGCCGGCTTGCAGCGACTCGGTGAGGCGATTCGCCGACTTCGAGCGCTTCGCCAGCACCATGATTCCCGACGTGTTCCGGTCCAGCCGATGCACCAGTCCCACGTAATTACGCCCGAAATGCCCGCGCGCCCAGTCCACCAGATTGGGCTCGCCTGATATTTCGCCCTGGCTCAAAAGGCCTGCAGGCTTCGAAAGCACGATCAAGTGCGTGTCTTCGAATAGTATTTCGGGAGAATCGCCCATTGGACACCTATCTTTACGGCGCGTTATACTGGAAATCCATGGAAGCGGCAACGGAAGGTCGCAAACCTTTCACTCCTCTCACACCGCGCGGGCGTCTTCGGACCGCGATCCTCATCCTCTCGTTCGGGCTCGCGCTCGTCGGTGCGCTGACCTTCGCTAAGTCTCGGATGCTGGAGACCTTTGCGCGCGAGAGCGTCGAGAGCCTGCAAGCCAGGCATGCGAAGGTGTTGAGCCTCTTTCAGGCTTCATTCTATTTCTTTTACGACGACCAGTTCCTTCCGGGCATCCGAGAGGTAGAGCGGGCAGGGGAACCAGGCGCTGCGCCGTCGCTCGAGCGCATCGAGATCCTCTCGGACCGGGCGTACTTGCTTTTTGATTCGCGCAACCCGCCGGCAAGCTCAAGCGGCCAGAGCCAGGCCCAAGGCGAGCCGAAGCCCCATCCCGATGCAACACTTGTCGCGCGATTGACCCGCGAGTCCCCGACCGGCCGTCCACAAGTCCTCATCCAGGGTTTCAAGGTCCGCGTGCTGATCGCCTCCGAGCAGTACTCCGTACTCTATACTTTCGACGGCTCTTGGGTCAGGCGCGCGATCGCTGCGTTTTTTTTGGGCGGCATTGTGCTGGTATTGCTCGCATTCTGGTTATCGCGCGTCGATATCACCTCGCGGTTCGTCTTCCGTGCGCGGCGCGCGCTTCGCCAATTTTGGCGGCTGCGTACCAAATTCATCCTCACGATCGTTCTTGTGAACGTGATCACGGCCTGCATCGTCTTCTTCACGTTGAGCTCGCTTCAAACTCGCGAGGAGACGCGTAAGATTGAGAAGGAGTCGCTGCTTTTCAGCCAGTTCTCGACCGCGCAGGTGGTCTCCGACTTCACCAATTTCTTTTATTTTTACTACCTCGACCGATTTCTGCCCGAGATCAAGAAAATCATCGCCTCGAACGAAAACCTCCTCAAGGTCAGGGTCATCTCGTCGCGGACGGGCTCAGTGCTTTTCGATAGCGACCAGGTCGCGTTCGTGCCGGTTGCCCAGCAGGCGAGCGAGACGGCGAAGGCGCGCTTTTCAGCCGAAGTCACGGAACAGCTGAAGAACCGCGACTACGCGGTCGAACACCTGGGGTATGGCTCAGGCCAGGACGCGAGCATCCTGATCGTCAATACCTACCGCAACGAGAACCAAGACGCGCTCTTCATGGTCGAGTACCTGTTCAGCTATGCGACACTCTCGCGGTCGATCGCTGCGATCCGCAAGCAGATCATCTTCGACTTGGGCCCGTCGATTTTCCTCGGGCTCCTGATCGCGCTCGCGTTCACGCAGTTCCTGCTCAAGCCGATCCGCCGGCTGGTCGCCGCCCTCCAGAAAGTGACCGAAGGAAATTACGACGTGACCGTCGAAGCCGCGCAGAAGGATGAGATCGGGGAGCTGGTCACCGCATTCAACGCCATGACGATGGAGCTCCGGAAGAAGAAGGAGCTCCGAAAATACCTCTCCGACTCGACTTATCGCCAGATCATGCAGGCTCCCGATACGCCCGGCGGCGTGAAACTCGGTGGCTCGCGCGTCCAGGCAACGGTGCTGTTCTCGGACATTCGCAACTTCGTCGCCCATTGCGAGGCGCTCGAAGCCGAGGAAGTCACCAACATGCTGAACGAGTACTTCTCGGAGATGGTGGAAGTCGTCTACAAGCACGGCGGCGAGGTGGACAAGTTCATCGGAGATGCGCTCTTGGCAGTATTCTACTCGTCCGAGGACAC
>JAYVOO010000152.1:0-29923 GCA_043757905.1 Oligoflexia bacterium | reverse complement strand
TTAAAGTGAAGAGGTTGGGAGCAGGCTTTTAAGCGCCTCCACGAACCCCGTGATGTCCTCGGGCCGCGTATCGTGCGAGGCCATCCACCGCACCTCTGAGTGCTCCTCGTTCCAGACATAGAAGAAATTTCTCTCCTGGAGCTTGGGAATGAGCGCCCGGGGGATTTGCACGAATACGGCGTTGGACTCGACCTTCTGAGTGATCTCGACACCGGGCAAGCCGCGGATACTGGAAGCCAGGAGCTGCGCCATGCGGTTCGAATGGGTCGCCGTCCTGAGCCAAAGGTCATCGGTGAGAAGACGTTCGAACTGGGCCGCGACGAAGCGCATCTTGGAGGAGAGCTGCATGGCCTGTTTCCTGCGGTAGAGGAAATCTTGCGCTAGCTCGGGCCGGAAGAAGACGACTGCTTCGCCGAGGAGCAGTCCGTTCTTGGTGCCGCCGAACGAGAGCGCATCGACGCCGCAATCGGCGGTGATCGCTTGCAGCGAAAGGCCGAGCGTCGCTGCCGCGTTTGCGATCCGCGCGCCGTCCATATGCAGGTACATCTTGTGGGAGTGAGCGAGCTCTGCGAGCGCGCGGACTTCCGCGGCCTGGTAGACGGTGCCCATTTCGGTCGACTGGGTGATCGAGATCACGCCCGGCTGCACGTGATGTTGGTCCCCGAATCCCTTGAGCCAAGGGCGGACGAGCTCGGGAGTCAGTTTGCCGTCGAGAGTCGGGCAAACGAGAAGCTTCGTGCCCAGGTTTGCTTCGGGCGCGCCACACTCGTCATTCTGAATGTGTGAAGTTTCGGAGCAGATGACCGCCTGAAAGGGACGGGCCAGGGAGCCCAGGCAGAGGACGTTCGCGGCCGTGCCGTTGAACACGAAATAGACTTCGGTTTTCTGCCCGAAATGCTCGCGGAACCTGGCGACCGCCCGGTCTGTCCAGGCATCCGCGCCGTAAGCGATCGCATGACCTGTGTTCGCGTCGGCGATGGCTTGCAAGATCTCGGGAAGGATCGTGGCGTTGTTGTCGCTGGCAAAACCGCGCTTCGCGGATGAGGGCGTTTTATTTTCGGAAGTCATGGGCTCACGGTATCGCATGTGTCCGAATCGACGCATGAAAAAGCGCTTGCCACCTGTCACGGCTGACCGGGTCTGCGGCTTGACACTCGAACGAAAAATCCCTGTTATCTCGGAGAAAGTGGGGCGTGTCACCGTGGCACTGGGTTTGCTTTAACAGCTGTATGCGTTCCCGTTTTGCCTCCACCCTCATCGCCGCCGCAGTCCTGCTACTCGCTTCGACTGGCGGATCCGCGTGGGCGAGCTTCGGGGATCGTGCGCTTCCCGCTGCGCAGCCGGGCTCGAAGGCGCCGGTCGTGTTGATCGACTCCCGCAAGTGTGAGCGCCCGGAAGCTTCTCCTTACGATCCGTTCAACAAGACTTTGCTTCGGCCTTGCGCTCTCTGGGTGGTGTTCCGCCAGCTCGAGATGGCGCCTGGAGTCTTCACGGTGGTCGCGGAGCGCACGAAGGGCGGCCTCAAGGCCAAGTCCGCGACTTCCGCGGGAAGCACGCCGGAAAATTACAAGATCGCCGACTCCATTCTCACCATCCGCAAACTGATGTCCGAGTTCCCCAAGAGCCGCGAGCTCACGGTGCAGCTCACGGACCGTCTGCAGGAGCTGAGCAACTGGATGAATACGACCAAGCTTCCAGATGAGTACCTGGAAGTCACAGGAAGAGCGCTTCTCGCGAAGGCCTCCGTCCTGCTAGCCACGGCTGGAGCGCCGAACGGACCTGTTCTCGCTTATGCGATGCAGGAAGATGTGCGCAATAAAATCGACTTCGCTCTCAAGCAGATCCAACCCAAAGACTCCGGGGCGTACGATTCCAGCTTGGCGGCGGGGAATCTCGCTTCCACCTTCTCCAGAGTCGGCGCCAAGACCGGCAATCTGGGCGAAGCGGCGCAGCACCCAAGTGATACGTTGTTCCTTGCCGGCGCCAAACCAACCGCCGGCGCGAAGGCATTGAACGCGAATCTCGCGGCGCAGTAACGGCATGGAACTTGATTAAGCTACCGCGTGGGGTTAGCCGCCATGCGCGTTGCACTTCTTTGCCCTTTGTTTGAAAGCGTTCCTCCTCAGTATTATGGCGGCACCGAGCGGATGGTGCATTATCTCGCGCGCGGCTTGACCGAAGCCGGGATCGAGGTGACCCTCTATGCTTCGGCTGACTCGAGCTGCGAAGGTGTCGAGCTGGTTCCGACAATTGATCGGCCGCTCAGGCTACGCAAGACGCCTGTCGTGGATCCGTATGCGCTGAACTTCAAGATGCTTTCCGACGTCGCGCGCCGCGCCTCCGACTTCGATGTGATTCACAACCACCATGACTACTGGATGCTTCCTCTCAGTCGGATGGTCGACGTGCCGTTTCTTTCGACCATCCATGGCCGGATGGATCTCCAGTCCCAGCGGACCGTCTTTCCGGCCTATGCGGACTCGGGATACATCTCGATCAGCGACGCCCAGCGCGAGCCGCTGCCGGACCTGAACTGGTTGCGCACGATCTACCATGGCATCGACATCTCGGGCCTCGCGTTCCAGCGCAAAGCGGGCGGCTACCTGGCATTCCTGGGACGCATCGGCGACGAGAAGCGGCCCGAGTGGGCGATCCAGCTCGCCAAGGAGTCCGGCGTGCCGCTGAAGATCGCGGCGAAGATCGAAGGGCGCGAAGGGCAGGATTATTACGACACCTGGGTGAAGCCCCATGTCGACGGCAAGTTCATCGAGTACGTGGGCGAGATCTCCGAGGGGGAGAAGTCGGAGTTTCTGGGTAACGCGCTCGCGCTCGCGTTTCCCATCGACTGGCCGGAGCCTTTCGGACTGGTAGTGATTGAATCACTGGCGTGCGGCACTCCGGTGCTCACACGTCCCTGCGGATCTCTGCCCGAGATCACGCGCGACGGAGTGACGGGATTCAGCGAGCTGAATATCAAGCGGCTTTCGGCGCGCGTTCAGGACATTCCGAAGATCGATCGGGCCGGATGCCGAAAATGGGTCGAGGAGAATTTCTCGCTCAAGCGAATGACGGAGGACTATATCCATGTCTATCGAAACCTTGTCGAGTCCTCAACCGCCAGAACGCACACCCGGCAAAGGCTCCAATCCCATCGTAGTCGACGGGATCTCCTATATCCCTTCGAGCGTGTTGCTCACAGGCATTCCTAAAATCAGCTTCAAAGACAATCGGGCTTTCGCGGTGGTCGACTCCCAGGGGGAGTCGCCTCGCATTTATTCTTCGGCCTCCGAGCTCGGCTTCTATTTCAACGACACGCGATTCCTGGGCGTCTGGGAGATGACCTTTAACGGCATGGCGCCAGTCTCGCTCGCGAAGGAACTTCGGTTCGGCGGAAACACGGTTGTCCTGTCGATGACGAATCGGGATTTCGAGCGGATTGGGCAGGAGGGTCGCATCCCGCGCGACACTTTTCTGATCCGGCGGATCCTGACTTTCTGGAAGGACACGCTCTTCGAGACGGTCGAGATCAAGAACTTCAGCAACGAAAAGCATCTGCTGCAGGTCGAGCAGTGGGCCGGCGGGCGTTTCGACGATGTCTTCGAAGTCCGCGGCTTCCCTCGGGAGCGACGCGGGCGGATGCTGCCGACGCATGAGTCGAACCCGAGCGAGGGCAGCCCGTGGCGTAGCTCTGTCCTCCAGTACGAGGGCCTCGACGGGCAGACTCGCCGCACTTTCATCCAGCGCCTCTTTGGCGCAGAGAAAATCCGTGTCTCGCCGTCGCTCGTCGGGTATTTCTCGCAGATCGAAGTGGGCGCGAAGAGCACGGTGCTGCTTAAGACGATCGTCTCCTTCGACAAGGAGGTCGGAACGGACTTCTGGGGCCAGCCCTTCGAGAATCTCAACGTCGCCGACATGATGAATCTGCTCAATCGTGGGACGGACGCGGCCAGCCACTTCGCGCCGCTCAAGATCGAGTCGGATAATGCGATCTTGAACCGCGCGATTCAGAACGCGTTCACCGACGTATTCATGCTTCTCACGGAAGAGCCGAGCGGGGACCTGTATCCTTATGCGGGAATTCCGTGGTTCTCGGCTCCATTCGGGCGCGATGGTTTGATCACGGCCTATCAGATGCTTCCTTGGTGCCCGAAGCTCGCAAAGGGCGTGATCAACTACGCCTTCAGCCTGCTGGGTTCCAAGTACGATCCCTTCACTGACGAGGAGCCCGGCAAGGTCTTCCATGAGATGAGGCGGGGCGAGATGGCGCGCACGCGGGAAGTGCCGTTCATCCCTTACTACGGGTCGGTCGACTCCACGCCGCTCTCCCTTATTCTGCTCCACGAGTACGTGCGTTGGACGATGGACCTCGAGAGTTTGCGCAAATGGTGGCCCGACGCGCTTCGCGCGCTCGAGTGGATCCGGCACGGCAAGAGCGTGAGCCCCGATGGATTCCTTGAGTACGCGAAACAGTCGCCCACCGGCCTGGTCAACCAAGGCTGGAAGGACTCGCACGATTCGGTGATGCATGCGAACGGCCAGCTTGCGACGTCTCCGATTCGCCTCTGCGAGGTCCAAGCGTATTCTTTCCGCGCGCGCATGGGGATGTCGGCGCTCGCAGGGCTGATGGGGGACAACGAGCTTTCGGGAACGCTCCGGCAGGAGGCGTTTCAACTGCGGGCGAGGTTCAACGAGCGTTTCTGGAACAGCCGCAGAGGTTTCGTGAACCTCGCGCTCGACGGGGCGGGCGAGCCCTGCGAGGTGCTCTCCTCGAACATGGGCCACTGCCTTTGGGGCGAGGTGCTTTCGAGCCATCAGGCGCGGCAAGTGGCTTCGCACCTGCTGTCCGACTCTCTCTTCAGCGGCCACGGCGTCAGGACTTTGGCGGACTCGGAGCTCGCCTTCAATCCGCTCAGCTATCATAACGGCAGCGTCTGGCCGCACGACAACTCCCTGATCATGGAAGGGTTGAGAAACTACCATCTCACGGACGAGCTTGAGCGGATGACGCTCGGACTGCTCGGGGTTCTCGAGGCCAGTGAGGACTTCCGGTTGCCAGAGCTTTTCTGCGGCTTCCGCCGCCGGGACAACGCGGCGCCCGTCCCCTACGAAGTTGCTTGCAAGCCTCAGGCATGGGCTGCGGGTTCCATTTTCCTCATGCTCAAGTCGATGTTGGGTATGACCATGGATACCGATCAAAATTACCTGGTCTTCAACTCCCCGCTGCTCACGAACAAGCTCAACTGGCTTGAGATCAAGAACCTGCAGGGCCGCGACTGGGACATGGACTTGATGCTGCGGCGCTCGACTGTCGGAACGATGGTCGACATCACGCGGAGGCAGGGAAGCGTGCGGGTTTTGACGGTGAAATGATCCCGTCCATCTCGTTTAAAGCCTTGTTTGCTTGTCGATTTCTTCCGATAATATTCAAGCATGGCTGATGAATTTGACCCAAAGTCACCGAAGAACCGACAAATCGTCCAGTACCTGGCTTCGCAGCAGGCTCTGATCGCCGACGCGTTCTCGCCCAGCCGCATGACCATCCGCAAGTTGCTGGTCACGATGGGGATGAAGGGCAAGAACATCGAGACGGCAGAAAATTACCAGGAAGCTGAACAGAAGCTCCAGGACTTCAAGCCTAAGATCGTTTTCTGCGATTACACTTTCGGAGCCAAGGGCGCCTTCGACCTCCTGAAGATCCACCGCAACCTGTATCTCATCCGGACCGAGGCCATCTTCGTCGTGACCTCCGACCGGATTAGCCCCGTGATCTCGAACCGGATCGAGGATGAGCCCATAATCGATCTCTTCATCACGCGGCCTTTCACCTACGCTACCTTGAGCACCCAGTTCCTCGCCACGCTTCGCCCGAAGGTGATGCCGAGCCAGGCCTGGCGGAATCTCGAGCTAGGGAAAGTCCTGATGGATGAGAGTCAGTTCGAGGAGGCCATCAGGGTCTTTATCAAGACCAAGCTCGAGAACGTGGCGGTGCTTTCGGTCCAAGCCTGGATCTTGGAAGGAGTCTGCCGCAAGAAGCTGAATCAGCTCGACGACGCCAAAGCCTGCTTCATGGAAGCGCTCCGGCTTGATCCCAAGAATTACCGCGCGCTCGTTTCGCTCTTCGAGGTTTTCATGGAGACGCAGAATCTCCAAATGGCTCATGAAGTGGCGATCCGTATGGTCCGCGATCATCCGATCCGCCCAAGCAAGATCCCGTCCCTAGTCCGGGTCGCCGTGATGCTGGGCCACTATCCGGAGATCCTCAAGCTCTACGACTTCTATCAGACACTCGAGGGGATGGACGACCAGGTGATCAACTCGATTACCGCCGGCCTGCTTTTCTGCGGCAAGCAGATGATGAAGCAGGATAAGAAAGCGGATGCCATGGTCTATCTCAGGAAGGCTCATGCCGCCGCGAAGAACCGCCACGCAATGCTCAAGGAGATCCTAGTCGCGATGCTTTCCGTCGGCCCGGCCGGCGAGGTTGGCGCGCTCATTTCCAGCGCTCCCGAGCCAGTGAAGAACTCGGTCGAGGTTCGCATCGCCGAATTCGAGATCCTCAGCGTCGGTTCCTCGCCATCGCGGGTGATCGAGATGGGCATCGCCCTGATCCGGGAAGGCCTGAAGAGCAAGAGGATCTTTGAGATTCTGATCACGACTTCTCTGACTCTCAAGCGACGCCAGCAAGTGATCGACGACCTGGTCGTCGAAGCCAGCCGAACCTTTCCGGAAGAGCAGAGCTTCTTCGAAGGCCTGATCGCGGCGCCCCGAGCCTCGGCATCGGGCTGAGTGGGCGCGTTGCGCACTCTCGGCTTCGGGCTCTCGCTTCTCTGCGCGACCATCGACGCGCGCGCCGATGCGATCGGCCTAGATCCTGCCGGCCTCTCTAATTTCGCGGCGATTCTGGAGTCGAGCGTTTCCAAGTCGGTTATTACGACCGTCGGTGTGATCGCGGCGCCTTATCCCTACGGTGGCGCCTCACCGCTCGGCACGAGCGTGGGCCTGGATGTCGGAATCAGCATCACGACGCTGAAGCTGCCTGACGCTTTCCTGGAAGCACTGGATACCTTGGGCGCGAGCACGGCCTCACTCAAGAACTCGATCGTCCCAGTGCCAGTCGCTCAGATCCACAAGGGCCTGGGGCCGCGGCTCGACCTCGGGCTCTTTTACTTCACTTTCCAGGGCTACAAATTCTATGGAGGCGATGTAAAAATAGCGCTCCTCGTGCCCGAAGAGGGCCCGGGGGTCGCGTTTCGCTTCGGTTACGGAGTGGGCGAGCTGGGAATCGTCTCGACCAAGACTTACGCGCCCGAGTTCATCGTCTCGAGGAGGCTCGAGTTTGCGGAGCCCTATATCGGCGCCGGTGGCCAGTTCATCTCTGGGGCGATCTCCTATGACGGCGTTCCCGGCCTTCCAATCCACCAATCGAGCGTCGTGGCGCGGGCGTTTCTCGGCCTTTCCATCCGCCTGCCCGAGTCGGGGCTGCAGGCGAGCGTGGAAGGCGGATACAGCAGTTATGGCGCGCATGCCTTGGGGCTCAAGTTCGGCTTGAGCTTCTAGTGCATCAAAGAGCCGATTTTCCGGCAAGGATGAGCGCCGCGAACCCCTCGGGTTTC
Source organism: Oligoflexia bacterium (assembly GCA_043757905.1). GTDB lineage: Bacteria > Bdellovibrionota > UBA1018 > UBA1018 > UBA1018 > JAYVOO01. The sequence continues at coordinate 22,310 of JAYVOO010000152.1, read as the reverse complement.
AGGCTGGCTCCGCCCACGAGGGCGCCGTCGATGTTCTCGCAGGTGAGGAGCGTCGCTATATTGTCCGGCGTGACGCTTCCACCATAGAGGATCTGCGACTGGGCGGCGATCTCCGCGCCGAAGTGCTGGGCGAGTTCATTGCGAACGAAGACATGTGCTTCTTCCGCTTGTTCCGGGGTTGCCGTCAGTCCGGTTCCGATCGCCCAGACGGGCTCATAGGCAATGACGAGCTTCCGGGCCTTGAGCATATCCGAGAAGCCTTGTTTGTAGGGATAGTTGGCGAACGGAACAAGCGCACCTAGGAGCTGCCGCGCGATCACGGCGGCGGTTGCGGCACCTTCGCGCTCCGCCCGAGTCTCGCCGATGCAAAGCATGACGTTTAAACCCTGCGAGAGCGCGCCTTGGGCTCGGCGGCCCACGTTCTCGTCTGTTTCAGCGAAGTGCTGGCGTCGCTCGGAATGGCCGACCAGCGCCCAGGTTCCACCGGCTTCGAGGATCATCGGCGCGGAAAGCTCGCCCGTGTACGCGCCCTTCGCTTCCCAGTGCACGTTCTGCGCACCGAACTCGAAGGCATTGAATGCACGCGCCCGCGCCGACTCGATCGCTGTGCCCAGGCTGAGCGCCGGCGGAAAGAGACAGACGCGCAGACCGCTTGCGGCGCCGGGCTTGTCTTCGAGCGGCAGCCTGGGCAGCTTCTCGAAAAACCCCGCCGTCTCGGCTTTCCCGTGATTCATCTTCCAGTTGCCGGCGATCAGGACGCCGCGAGCCTTGGTGCGCGCATGTGTTGCCATTTTTTTTGCCTAACTAGTTTCGATGATCAGAGCGCTTGCGAGGACTGGATGGCCTGCTGCCGGGCCGTCGTGCGAAGGATGTCAATGCCGGGCAGGCCGTTGCCTTCCAGGTACTCGAGCACCGCGCCGCCGCCCGTCGAAAGATGGTCAAACTGCTCGGCTACTCCCGACTTCTTGATCGCCGATACGGTGTCGCCGCCGCCGATGACTTTGAGCGCCTCGAGGCTGCCGACTGCGCGGGCCACATCGAAAGTGCCCACTGCGTACTCAGGTTTTTCGAACCAGCCGAGTGGGCCGTTCCAGAAGATCGTCTTCGCGGGCTTCAGGAACTCGATGAACTGGCGCACTGTCTTGGGACCAATGTCGAAGCCGTCGTTCGTGTCCACCGGAGTGATGATCGGAAGCTCGCGCTTGGACGCTTCCTTGAGTACGAGTCGAGCGGCTTCGACGTCATCGGCTTTGGGCTGCTTGGCTTGGGCCGGGAGTTCGATGCCCTGGGCCTTCCAGAAGGCGTGAGCCATCGCTCCGCCGATCAGGATACCGTCCACGCGGCGCATGAGCGACTCGATGGTCTTGATCTTATCGGAGACCTTGGAGCCGCCGAGGACGGTGAAAAACGGCTTTTTCGGGGCATTCAGCAGGGGATCCAGGAATTTGAGCTCCTTCTCGATGAGGAGGCCCATCCCCTTGTACTGCATGAGAGCGGGCACGCCGTAGGTCGACGCGTGCTTGCGATGCGCGGTTCCGTAAGCATCGGTCACGAAGACCTGGCCGAGCTTCGCCAAGCGTTGGGCGAAGTCGAGGTCGTTCGCCTCCTCGCCTTTGTGGAAGCGCAGGTTCTCTAGCAAGAGGATCTGGCCGTTCTTCAGCGACTGGGTCATGAGCTCGATGCCTTCGCCGACGCAGTCATCGGCGAGCGTGACTTCCTGGCCGAGGAGGATCGCGAGGCGGTGCGCGACCGGTTCCAGCGAGAACTCGGGCTTGCGGTGGCCATCGGGGCGTCCGAGATGGGAAGCAATGACGAGCTTGGCACCCTTCTCGATTGCGTACTGGATCGTCGGAAGCGCTTCGGAGATGCGCGCGTCCTCCTCCACCGTGCGTTCGCCAGTCAGGGGGTCGGGCGCCGAGAGCGGGACGTTGAAGTCCAAGCGCATGAATACGGTCTTGCCCGCGATTTCGAGATCGCGGATTGACTTGATGTTGGTGTTACTCATCTCCCTTACCGAGCCTTGCGTGCCATGAAGAGCGTGAGGTCGATCATGCGAGCCGAAAAACCGGACTCATTGTCGTACCAGGAAAGCACTTTCACCATGTTGCCTTCGAGCACCGTCGTGCAATCGGTGTCAATGACGGAGCTGGCGACGTTGCCGTTGAAGTCATGGGAAACGAGCGGCGCGTCCGAGATCGCGAGAAAGCCCTTGAGCGGTCCGTCAGCGGCGGCCTTGCGAAAGGCGGCGTTCACTTCGTCTTTCGTGGTGTGCTTCTTCAGCTCGCCCGTGAAGTCGACGAGGGAGACGTTCGGAGTCGGCACGCGGACCGACAGGCCGTCGAGCTTGCCCTTCAAGTGCGGAAGCACGAGGCCCACGGCCTTGGCCGCACCAGTCGTCGTCGGAATCATCGACATCGCGGCAGCGCGCGCGCGCCGGAGATCCTTGTGCGAGAGATCCAGAAGCTGCTGGTCGTTGGTATAGCTGTGGATCGTCATCATTGTGCCGCGAACGACGCCGAACGAATTATCCAGGACCTTGACGAGCGGAGCGAGGCAGTTGGTCGTGCACGATGCGTTCGAGACGACATGGTGATTGGCTGGGTCGTACGAGTTCTCGTTCACGCCCATGCAAAGCGTGATGTCCGGGTTCGCGGAAGGAGCGGAGATGAGAACTTTCTTCGCACCGGCCTTCAGGTGGAGCGAGGCCTTTTCCTTGTCGGTGAAAGCGCCGGTGCACTCATGCACGTACTCGGCGCCGACCGCGGTCCAGGGAAGTGCGGCGGGATCTTTCTCGGCGGTCAGCTTGATCTTGTGGCGGCCGACTATCAGGGTGCTGCCTTCCAAGCGCACGTCCTGGTTAAGAGTGCCGTGGACGGAGTCGTACTTGAGAAGGTGGGCGGCCACTTCGGGGCGCGAGAGGTCGTTGATGCCGACGATCTCGATATTGTCATTCTCGAGCGCCAAACGCGCGACTTTACGACCAATACGACCGAAACCATTGATAGCGATTTTGAGGGTTTGCATGCAGTGGGGTATACCCATTTCCGCCAGGCCACGCAAGAGCGGGCGCCCGGAGGCGCGCGCGACTTCTGCTGTTGACGCACATCGCTAAAATAGCTAGAACAGGGCATGCCTCAAATTGAACTCCGCACCGTTGCCGGAACTCGCGGTCCTGATGACATCGTGGTCACCGTTCAGGACAAGACTTTCGATTACCTGATGTCTTCGAACGCTCCCACCATCCGCGTGTCGTCTTATCTCGATCAGGATTATCCGCTCTTGGGCGCGAAATACGCCGAGCTCTTCGTGCATGAGAACTGCGCGTTCGAATCGCTCATCACCGACGTGATCCCGGGAAGCCGCGAGCGCAAGGGCCTCGTGCTTCCCTGTGAGATGCTGACCGGAGAGCAGCTTACGATCCTGGTTGCGCGGACCGAGAAAAATCCGAAAGTATCAGCCGAGATTTAGAGCAACCAGCCGACTTGCGCTCCGATACACATCTCAGTTGCCGAAGCCGATCAGGAGATTCAGCGCGAGCATGTCCCGCGCAGGCGCGACTCCGGTCGATGTGCAGTCGGTATCGGGGCCGCCGCCAAAAACTCCGCAGCCAAGAGTCGCGCCCGCGTTGGCGACCGCGTCGCGCGCTTCCCCGGTATGTTCGTAGGTCAGGCTGGCTCCCCACTGGAGACGGCCGGAAGTATCTTGAAGGTAGGTGAGGCTAGCGCCGATCGTCGGCTTCAGCTTGTAGTAGAATGCGGGGGTTTCTCCCGAGATTACAGAAATGCCCAGGAGCCCTTGCACGTAAAGCAGATCCGGAATGATCGCGTGTCCTGGACCCACCAGATAGCTTAAGCGGGTGACTCGGCCGGAACCTCTGCCCACGCTTCGTTCACCCGAGTAAGGGAGAGCCAGTTGCGCGCCGAGAATCCAGTCTCTGCCTTCACTTAGAAACATGTCGCCGCCGATCGAGAATCTCACGCCGACTTCCGACTGCCCGTTGGCGTTCGCCACCGGTCCTGCGCCTCCCCAGGCGCGCACACGAGTCGGAGTCGGTGAGTTCTCTTCGGCATGCACGGAGGGAGAGAATGCCGCGTGCATCAGATAGAACCAGATCAAAAGTCGGGAGAACATTGAAATAGCCTATCACGAATGATCTTAGATAGCGGCTGCGCCGACCAGGATAGTAGGTGCAGGATTCAAAGTCTCGGTCTTTACGCTGTTCACTCCACCCACTTGTGAGTTGGGTGCCCCAGTTGCGTCGGTAGTCGGGCCAGCCGCCTGCGCGATCGCGTTGACTGCGCTTTCAGCGCGATCCCTGTCGGCGAGAGCTTTGTCGACGGCTTCCTTAATCAATGCCGCGGTTTTCGCTGCCTTGGCGGCCTGGGCCACCTCTCGAGCGGCGGCTGAAATCTTTGCGTCCTTCTTTGCCTGCTTCTTGGCAGCCATTTCGGCAGCGGCATCAGCCTGTGATTGTGCGGTGTTATGCTCGGACTGCACGGTCGATGTCAGTGTCGCCGTCTGCGCTCTCACTTGGGCCAAGATCGTTTCACTGGCTCCATTGATACCTAGTTGCATCCATGTCTTCAGGTTTTGGATCTCGGCCGCGTGAGAGGTGCCGCCCAGGCCGGTGGTTTGCGCATTCAGCGTGTCGAGTGCCAAGAGACTGGTATGCATGGCCCGCAGTTGAGGCTTAAGGGTTGCGGCGCTGGATTCAGGTGCGGCACCGAGACCAATCAAGAGAACAAGGATTCCGATCGAGACTCCGACTTCGCCAAACTTAGAATTAGTGTGTTTCATGAACTTAGAATAACGAGAAAGTGTGTAGGAATTTTGGAGGATCAGACGGGCGCGCGTGTCGTCAGTGACACGCGCGCGTGCCCAGAGGTTCACGCAGATATTAACGGTGAGCCATTTCCTGGCCGCCCACTTTCGCTAGGCCGCGGTTCGTGTCGTTCGACATCGAGTAGCGATCGAGTTCTACCTTGAGAGCGCTGTCGCGGTAGCCTTCGAGCCAGGTGCCGAAGCGAATGGTGGGCTGCTTGGCCATATACATGCTCTTCTCGCCGCCCCAGAGAATGGAGGCTTTGACCGCGAGCGGGCTGAAGCCCACGCTTTCGCAGCTCATCTCGACCGCGACCGGAGTCAGCGAGTTTTCTTTTTCGATGCTCGCGACCTTGCATACGGCCTGGCATTGGCTACCCGACCAAATCTGCGCGACCGGGAAGGGCTTGTTGAATCCGCCTTGCTTCATCTGGGACATGGCCACCACGACCTGCATCTTCTTCACAGGCTGATTGATTCCTCCGAGCTGGAAACGCGCAGAGTAAAGGAGAGGTGCCGACTGGCGAAGGTCCTCGCCGCCGCAGCCCACATTGCGCAGCCGTAGCTCGGCCGCGCCCGCTTGCGCAGGGATCAACACGATCGCCAGAGCGGAGACCATCGACAGAATCGTGAGCTGGACCGGGGTAAGTTTCTTCGCGTTCATAATTAAGCCCTCCTGGTTATGACTGACTCCGACCTCCTCGTGAGGTCATGGCTTAAGTCGTTACAAGCCATGTGCCGCGTAGCGGGGCGATTTCGTCCGCGGAATGACAAGTGTTTAATGCCGTGCGGCGACAGGCATTTGGCGCCTTAGCCGCAGTTTGGCCCCATGCGGATGTAAGAATCGGTTTCGATTTGCACCGCGTTAGACGTTAAACAAGATGCATGCGTGCGCCTACAAATGCTGAAGCGGTTGAATTGCTCGAGGAAATCCACGGACTGATGGAGCTCAATGGCGAGAACCCGTTCAAGGTGCGGGCCTTCGAGAAGGCCGCGGCGACGCTCGCGGAGCGAGACGACATCGTGGAACGCGCGAACGCGGGGACGCTCACCGAAATCGCCGGAATCGGAAAAGGCATCTCGGAAGTGCTGACCGAATTCATCGTTCACGGACGAACCACAGCGCGCGACGAGCTTTCGAAGGCTCTGCCCGAAGGTCTGATCGAGCTGACCGCTATTCCCGGTCTCGGACCGAAGAAGGCGCGGCAAGTGATCGACGAGCTGGGCATTCATTCGGTTGCCGAGCTTGAGTACGCGATCGGAGAGAACCGGCTCTCGAAGCTATCAGGCTTCGGCATCAAGGTGCAGGAGAAGATCCGGCAGGGAATCCTGTTTCAGAAGGCCAACCAAGGACGCTCGCGGATCGACGAAGCATTCCCATACGCGGAGAAAGTGCTTGCGAAACTGATCGAAGCGGCCCGGCCGCTCCGGGTCAGCGAGACCGGCGAGCTCCGGCGTCGCATGGAGACGCTCTCGCGGATGGAATTTCTGGTGGAGCTGCCCGAGACGGGCGAGCCTGCGTTCCGGAAAAAGATCGAGAAAGCGGCCCAATGCTTCACGGCGGATCACGGGGGCGCGTTGCCGGTCGGGATCGCTTTCGCCGAAGGCGCCTCTTACGGTACCGAGCTAGCGCGCACGACTGCGACCGAGGCGAGCTGGATCGCGCTGGGATCGCCGGAGAAAACCCGGGCCCGCGACGAAGCGGAGCTTTTCAATGGACTTGGGCTCGAGTGGATTCCGCCAGAGACCCGCGAGACGGGCGAAGAGGTGCAGATCGCGCGCGAAGGTAGGCTCGGCGATCTCCTGCAATGGGACGGCATTCGCGGCGTCTTCCATAACCACACGACGCTCTCGGACGGCGTGGCGACGCTCGAGCAGATGGTAGCCGAGGCCGAGCGCCTGGGATACGAGTACATCGGCATATCTGATCACAGCCAGTCCGCGTTCTACGCCCAAGGATTGAAGCCTGACCGACTTTTGGAGCAGGAGCGCGAGATTCGCGCGGTCCAAAACAAGCATCCCGGAATCCGCGTCTTCTGGGGGATCGAGAGCGATATCCTTGCAGACGGTTCGCTCGACTACGACGCCAAGATCTTGAAGCGCTTTGATTTCGTGATTGCCTCGGTCCACTCGCGGTTCCAGATGGATCGTACTACAATGACCGAGCGGATCCTGGAGGCAGTCAGGAATCCATGCACCCGCTTTCTCGGCCACGCGACGGGCAGGCTTCTTCTCGGGCGAAATGGTTACGACGTGGACATGGAGAAGATCATCGCCGAGGCCGCGCGCCACGATGTCGCCATCGAGATCAACGCGAATCCCGCGCGCCTCGACATTGACTGGCGCTGGGGACCGGAGCTACGGAAGCGCGGCACGCTCGTCTCGGTCAATCCCGATGCCCACGCCACGGAAGGGTTGAAAGACACGGTCTACGGGATCGCGATGGCCCGCAAGGCGCTGATGCCCACCGCGCTGGTAGTGAATTCGCGCAGCGCGATTGAGGTCGAGAAATGGCTGCAAAGGGCCTAAGCTCCGCGGAAATTCTTGGACGCGAGCAGGCTCGCGTGCGCGAGATTCTGAAGATTCTCAAGCGCGAGTACCCGGAAGCGAAATGCAGTCTGGATTTCCGCGACGGCTACGAGCTGATCTGCGCGACCATTCTTTCCGCTCAGTGCACGGATGAACGGGTAAACAAGGTTACGCCCGCGCTTTTCAAGAAGTACCCGACCGTCCAGGCGCTCGCGCTCGGGAAGCTTGCCGACATCGAGAAGCTCGTCAAGACCACGGGTTTCTTCCGCGCGAAGTCGCTCTCGCTCAAGACCTGCGCGGAGAGGATCGTCGAACGCCATAGGGGCGAAGTGCCGCAGGCGATGGAGGACCTGGTCGAGCTCAGAGGCGTGGGCCGAAAAACGGCGAACGTGGTCCTGGGCAATGTTTTCGGCATTCCCGGCATTCCCGTGGACACGCACGTGGGGCGGCTATCGCGCCGTCTTGGCTTCACGAAGAACAATGACCCGGTGAAAATCGAATTCGAGCTGATGGCACTCGCGCCGAAAGAGGACTGGACGATCATGTCCCATCTGCTGATTTACCACGGACGGGCGGTCTGCACGGCGCGCTCCGCGTTCTGCGAGAGGTGCGAGATCTCGCGCTTCTGCCCGAAGGTCAGCGTGGCGCGGCCCTGATCCAACTTCTCACGTCGAAGGGCGCGACGGCGGCGGGGTCCGCTTGCGAATTGGGCGTTCCTTGATCGGCATCAGGCGGTATTCCGGCCCGTTCTCAAAGCGCGGGAGCGATTCGGGCCGAAGCGCGCAGATCGGCTCGTAGTCACCGTTGTGCGAGAAGTGGGCAATGCTGGTGAGTGGTATGCGTTTGATGGTGGCTAACACGACCATCTCGGTAGGTAGCGACCAGCCCCATGCCATCTTATCGTCCGGGAACGGCGTATCTTCGGCGGCGACGATTCCCCTCCCTGACCCGATGAAGCCCGCCATGAGCTCGAGGTACCGCGTCCACATGCGGAGCGCGTCCACTCGCCACTCGATATTCAGGGACAGGAGCATCAACAGAGCGAGGACGGACGCGCGAGAGGGCGTCGCAGAAAGACGTCGAGCGAAGGGCGCAAGGCGACGGGAGCCGCTGAGGATCAGCGCGCTTGTCACCGCGGCGGGAAGAATGAGCTGGAGCACGCGCGCCGAGTATTGGCCGCGGGGAGGGATGATCTCCACGCCGAGCGAGCTCGAGAGCAACCAGAACACCGCCCACGCCAGGAAGAGGCAGGTGGATATTGGCAGATCGGGTTGCCACTTCGCCTGGAGCTTGCCGCCGAAAAGCACGGCGGCGGAGAGCGCCAGGCTGATCCAGAGCGCGGGCTGAAGCAGAACTAGGAACATCGACTCCTGGAACTGGAGCAGGTTGGCTGGCGATTCCGGATGGTGGATGGCCCGGGCGGCGGTGACTGCAGCAAAAGTTAGGGGAATTAGCGCGGCTAGCGGCGCAAACCGATATCGGCACCAATCGGGTTCGCGTCCTAAACGAAGAACGATCCCCACGGCGAGAAGCGGTGCCAATGCTGCGGCGGTTTCGTAGACGTTGATGAAGGCGATCGATCCGAGCAGGAGAATCGCCGCGCGCGGAAACGAAAACAGCGTGTCTCGCGCGAAGATCACCGAGACGAGGACCAGCCAGATGGCGGTCGCCATCTGGGATTCCGTCGGCACCAGGGAGGTCATCAGGGTGAGTGTGAGTTGCAGCACCGTGCCCAGGCATTGCAAGCGGAAGTCCCGGCGCGCCAAATAGAGATACACTGCAAGGCTCAACGCGGAGATCAGTCCCGGCCACGCTCCGAACCAGTGGACGATCGCCGCGGAATCGGTCATTCCGAGCCTGACGAGGTTATAGGGCAGTGCTTGCAACATGTAGATTCCGGTCACGCGAGCTGGATTGTAAAGCGGGATCAACCCCTGACCGAGCAACCCAAGCGAAGCCAAGGCGCAATCACCATAGAGCGCGACGTTCCGCCAGCCCGAGTAAAGGGCCATGACTGCCAGGGCGGGGGCGCTTGCATACATGAGCCACCTCGCTTGCGCGAGAAGTCGAGTCGAGCTCGGAACCGGCTCGTTTGGATGAGGGCCTGCGGGCATAACTTTTCAATTTGCCCGCGCCGCCCCGGATGTCAATGGCGGGTTCGCGACTCAGGCGACTTGCGTGCGCTCGCCCGGGTCTTCGAAGAGATCCATCCGCGACTTGAGTTCGAGTGGTAGCCCTTCGGCCATTCGGAATTTGAGTTCGTTCGGGAGTTCACGTGCGCACGCCCACAGGAAGGTATCAGTCACCTTCTTCGCAAGCTCATTGAGCTCCGGCTCGAAGTTTTGGCTGTCCGCGGGCGAGGAGATACAGCCGGAGCAGCCGATGGCGAACGCCGTTCGATTGAGAAAGTCCTGGTAGCCGATGCTTGCCTCGCTGGGCGAGTCCGCCGCCGCGCGAAGCGAGTCGACCATCTCGCGCGCGGAATCCGGGAGGATCTCGATCAGCTCGAGAGCGGTCGGCGAGGGGAGGCGTTCGAGCAGTAGGTTCGCCAAGCGCTGGGAGATGTAATCCGCGCATCCCGCGGCTTGCCGGTGGTTAGAGTGAAGGGTACGGGTCGCATGGTCCAACCAATTGATGGTGCGCTTCATGGAGGAGGGTTGTGCAATCGATGGACCATCGTTTGCACATCCTGTCCACATGGCACGACGAAAAATCAGTTTGCTGGAGCGGAACGAGCAGCCGATGAACTGGTGGAGGGCGATCCTCGCCGGCGCGTTCGGCGCGACCTTTATGGGTCTTTTCGTCGACATCTTCGCGGCGGTAGGCGCGACGCCCTTCTCTCTCTTCGTTTATCTGGGCTCGCTGGTGAAAGGCACGCCGTACGGAACGCACTCTTGGACCGCGGGGTTCCTCTCGAATTTCTTCGTCGGTGGAACCTTCGGGATCTTTTACGCCTATTGTTTCGAGTTCGTGTTCCGCAGGTCGAGCGTGCGTCTTGGCATCCTGCTCGGGTTCGCCCATACGGTGCTGGCGGCGGTAGCGATCTTCCCCTTCTTCCAGGTGATCCACGAGCAGATGCAAATCGATACGTATCGCGGCTTCGGGTTCTTCGGCTCGGGGATGGGCGCCGACACCGTGGTGGTACTTCTGGTGGGCCACCTTCTCTACGGAGCGGCGATGGGCGCGTTTTACGGGCCAGTGCGAAGCGGGCGGGTCCGTATGCGGCTTTCGGAGCCGGGTGACAGCGGCACGGCCGGAGATCCGGACGTGATCACCGCGGTGGATGACCCGGAAGACGCGATCGCGGTCTGAACGGCTCCCGCACCTGCGGCTTGGCCGAACCAGTTGGAGAATCTTGGAAAGGTGTGTTAAGTCACGCTTCAATGAAACCCGATGCACTCAAGAAGAAGCTCGAAACCTTGTCGTCCGGAACTCAGGCTGAGATCGTCGACCTGACCGGGACCGAGGACCATTACCAGGCCCTGGTCATTTCTCCCGCTTTCGAAGGCAAGATGATGATCGAGCAGCATCGGCTGGTCTTTGGGCTCGTGAAGGCCGAGGTCGACTCGGGTGAGCTTCATGCGCTGACGCTCAAGACCTACACTCCCGAACAATGGAAAAAGCTCTAATTCAAAAGAAAGAAGTGGTTTAAATGTCACATCCCTTACAGTCCAAAATCGAAGAGAAGGTCAAGGAAAGCCCGGTCGTCATCTTTATGAAGGGCAACCCCCAGTTCCCCCAGTGCGGGTTCTCCGCCCGCGCGGTGCAGGTCTTGAAGGCCGCCGGTGCCCCAAGCGTCGCCCATTTCGATGTCCTCTCGGACGAGCCGATGTGGGAAGCACTTGAAGAGTTCACGCAGTGGCCCACCGTCCCCCAGGTCTTTATCAACGGCAAGTTCATCGGCGGCTGCGATATCGTCAGCGAGATGCACGAACGCGGTGAGCTGCAGGCCCTGATCAAGTCTTGAAATTTTCGACCCGATCCCTGATCCTAGAGGCATGCGACTTTTCACATTTCCTCTACTTGCGATCGTGGTGTTTGGGTTGGGCTTTCAAGCGCGTGCCGCCGACGAGGACCTGACCCGCGGATGGCCCAAAGGAATCCAGGCTTACCAGAAGCCCGCAGGTAATTGCCCGGCCAACATGCCTGCTGACGCGAACGCGGATGCCTTGAAGCTTAGCAAGGAATACCAGGCGTTCATCCGCGAGCAGGCCTGTCGTACCAATAGTCTTCGCGTCGCACTCGAGAAGGAGCCCGCGAAGCTCTGTCCGGGAATGAAACCTAAAGATTACCTTCTTTGTTACGAGCAGTCTGCCCTCGGAATGGCCTCGGCGGGAATGCTAGATCTGAGCAGCTTGAAGTTCCTCGCCTCTGCGCCGCTAGGCTATTTTCTTCAGGACCAGGAGATCGCGGCTAACGCGATGGAATCGATTCTCCAGAATATGCGTCTGCACTGGGTGAATCTCCGGCTGATCGACCACCGTTCGACACCCGACCAGCTCAAGCTTCCCAATAAAGCCGAGCTCGCTTCGCTGAAAAAAGGCGACGCCGTTTCCGCCAAGACTTACGCGCAGTCCCAGCTCAACGAGTGGGAGCATCTGCTTCAGGCCGCCGAGAAAGTGCAGAATACTGTTCGAGGGCGCGCGACCGTGAATGGCAAGAACCGTCTCCTGATCGCCCGCCAGGAGTTCCAGAAGGCGTCGGATCTCTGGAAAAAGCGCTGAATCTGGCAGACTTCCTCGTAGACCGCAGTAGGTAGACAGCCATCTAACCGCGCGCAACTTGCCGAAATTGTTAAATTTTATCCGTGTAAAAAAAGACGCACTAGCGACATGCGACTCGTTGCGTTAATCTTTAGACAACAACCTAATTTCACACTTTTCGGGGGACGTTCTATGCGCGTGAAATATCTTGGCCTGTTTTCTATTTCCATTTCTGTAGTCATGCTGATGGGCTTGCAAAGCGTTGCGCTGGCAAGGAGCAGATCTTCCCATAGCTCGCATAGTTCACACAGTTCGCATGGTGGACATCACTCGTCGCATCATCGGAGTCCTGCTGCTTCGGCTCCTGCTGCCCAAACGGCCACTGCAAGTGCTTCAATAGCCTCCCCGGAGACATCCCAGGAAGAGCCGACTGGCATGAACCGCGTTTGGAACAACTACCTGGAAAACATCTCGACTAACACTTCGACTCCAAGCACCACGCCCACCTCCTCTGTCTCTGACCTCGCGACTTGGACCGCGAACGCGAACAAAGGGCAGGCTATGTTCAATGACCACACCAAGGCCCCATACGACTACGCCTACCATCCGACGATGATGTCGGATCTTCGTCAGATTGAGATGATGTCCCGAGACGTCAACCGCGATGCCTCGGGTAACGTCGACTACATCGCCGCGATGAAGTACGAGAAGGACCAGCTCGCGATCATGGCCTCGACGAAGCCCGAGTTTGAGCGCTACCGCGCCCAGACCGCCGACGCGTTGACGGACCTTCTCTATGCCCATCGTAACTCCGACTCGGCCGAGCTCGCCACCGCCAAGACCGCGCTTGCCACGAAGACGACCGCGCTGGCCTCCTGCCAGGCCACGCCGACCGCCACGGCCACGCCGACCGCCACGGCCACGCCTGTGACCGTCACTCCTAACGCTACTCCGACCGGCGCGACTGTCACGCAGCCTACTACCACAGTTCTGCAAGGCATCAGCGCACTCTAAGGACCTAGGACTTAACGACCACGAGCTTGCGGTCGAATACTTGCTCGAAAAGGCCCTTTTTCTGCTCCACTCGGAGCAGCTCGAGATCGACAGCGGTGCCGGAGAGATGCAGATGGACTTCACGCCTGGTAAGCCGGACCCGCTTGATGCGGACATTGCTCTTGTGGCCACGGTCCAGCGCATCAGCGAGGCGAAGTAGGGCGAGCAGCCTGGGAAAGGCATGGCGCCTCTCCTTGTCTTTTTCGCTCTTGCCTTTGAACGGCAGGTCCTTGAGCTCGAACTTGCCGCCTTGGTGGCGCAGGCAGAGCTCGGCGATGAAGTCGGTCTCCCACTTTTCGAGCGCGGGGAAGTCGGCGTTCTTGACGATGTAGTAGGAATGCTCCGCATGGCGGGTGGGCGTGATCGCCTCGCCCGTGTCGTGGAGAATGGCCGCGGCCTTCAGGTAGTTCTTCCACTCGGGCTTGAGCTTGTGCAGCGGGCGGAACCGGTCGTAGAGCGTGTCGGTGAGCGCGGTCACCTGCTTGAGGTGGGTATCGGTCACGCCCATGCGTCGCGCTTTGGCGTAAAAGTCGTCGAAATGGAAAGCGAGATGAGTCTTCTCATGCTTGCGGAAGACTTTCAGCTCTTCCTCGAGGATCCCGTCCCGGAGCGAGTAATCCGTCGTGATGACTTTCTTCGCGCGCACGGCTTCGAGAGATTCTTCGAGCAGGATCGCGCCGGCCAGGATCATGTCCACGCGACGGGCTTCCATTCCGGGCATCCCGAGCAGCTGGGTCGTCGAGTGCGTGGCCATCAGTTTGGAGAGCTTCTTCAACTCGCCGAGATCGATGGATTTCGCGCTCCCGCCCGCCTTCCATTTGCAGAGCTTCGCGATCGCCTTGATGGTGCCGCTCGAGCCGTAGATGCGCGTGACCTTGGGCCAGCCCTCGGAGAGCATCTTGGGCAGGAGGATGCTCTTGATATAACGCCGGAGCTGATCGATCGGCGCGGCCTGGCCCTTGAACGGGGAGGGCGGCGGGCTGCTTTTCAGAAATACCTGCTGGAGGCGGGCGGTGCCGAGGGGGAAGCTCTCGGCGTGGAGCACGGTCTTGTTCCGGCAGATGCTAATCTCGACCGAGCCTCCGCCGATGTCGATCAGGCCGAAACAGCCCTTGGGGGGCTTCACGTGCGCGAGAATACCCTCGGCGATGAGCTTGGCTTCCTCCTGGCCGGAGATCACCCGGATCTCGATCCCGGTATGCGCCTTGATCCGGGTCAAGAGCTTCTCGGAGTCTGAGGCCTCGCGAAGCGCACTCGTCCCGAAAGCCACGATCTTTTCGGTCTGCAGCTCGCGGGCGGTGCGGGCGAAGCTCGTGAAAGCTTCTAGGGTGCGGCGAATGGCGGTGGGATCGAGCTTACCGTCGAGAAAAACGCCTTGGCCCAGACGGACCATCAGCTTCTCGCGATGAAGGGTGCGGACCCGGTTGCCGGGTCCGAGCTGATGCACGTCGAAACGAACGGAGTTCGTCCCGAGGTCGATGATGCCGATCCGCACGAGTGATCCGCGCTTAAGGTGCGGGATATGCCTTCTTCAGCTTCGCCTTCACGCTACGTTCAACTGCGACCTTATGCTTCGCTGGGGTCGTGCCCTGGCGGTAGTCGGTGGCCTTCTTGCGGGCGGTCTTGCGGTGCTTGATGCTCAATCTCTTGGCCATGATAACTCCCTCACGTCTAGTTAATGAAAAGTGATTCCAAGCCTTAGCACGCCCGATAGCGGGCTTCAACCGCTTGAAATGCCCGAGAACTATTGACACCGGGGGGGGCTGACCCTAGCCTGGAGAACATGCCAACCGTACTGCACCGCCTGGCCCGCTGGTCCGATGAGACGCCCGACGCTCCCGCTCAAGGTTTCAAGGAAAGCGGGGTCTGGAAAACCATTTCCGCACGCGAGTTCAAGCGGCGCATGTACTATTTGGCGCTTTTCCTTCAGTCCCGCGGCATCGGGGCTGGCGATACAGGAGCGATTCTCGGGCCGAACGCTCCCGAGTGGGTGCACGCTCACCTGGGCACAATGCTCGCGGGCGCGATGAGCACGGGCCTCTATCCGAACTCCACCTCCAAGGACATCCTCTATATCCTCAACCACACCGGGGCGAGGGTCCTCTCGGTCAAGAACAAGGAGTTTTTCGACAAGATCACCGATGAACAGGGTCATCCGGCCCTTCCCTCCTCGGTCGAGCTCGTCATCCTTTTCGAGGGCGATCCGGCCACGGTTTCGCCCATCGCGGTGACCTACCAGGCAGCCATCGACGAAGGGAAGCTCCTCTCCGGTAAGCCAGGCGCCAAGAAGATCGAGGACCTCCTGCAGAAGGTCGATCCCGTCGGCCCTTCCTTCATGATCTTCACTTCCGGAACGACTGGCAACCCGAAGGGCGCGCTGCTCTCGCACGACAACCTGATCTACACATCGGATTGCGTCTCCAAGTTCTGGGAGCTGCCCCGCGCAGATGGCAACCTCTTCTCCTTTCTCCCTCTCTGCCACGTGGCCGAGACGTTGCAGAACATCGGCGTCGGCATCTCGCAGCGCTACCTCGTGAACTTTTGCACGAAGTTCGACAACGTCTCCAAGGAGCTCGTCGAGGTACAGCCCTCGCTCCTGCTCTGCGTCCCCCGGCTTTGGGAAAAGATGATGGAAGGCGTGGAAGGCAAAGTCGCTAAGACTGAGGGCGTGAAGAAGAAGTTGACCGAGTGGGCGCTGGCGACGGGCGCCCGTGTCGCCGCGGCCCGCTACGCTGGGAAATTTCCACCCTTGAAAGATCTCCTGCAGTTCCAGCTCGCCGATAAGCTCGTCCTTTCCAAGATCCGTCACGCTCTCGGCTTGGCCAACGCGAAGACTCTCGCGTCCGGCGCCGCGGCGCTTGCACCTCACGTCACCAAGTGGTTCCGCTCGATCGGGCTGGAGATCCTCGAGGATTTCGGCCAGACCGAGACCACCGGCGTGATCTGCATGACCGAGGCGGGCGTCGAAAGCGCGGGCACCGTGGGAAAACCTGTTTCCGGCATCGAGGTGAAGATCGCCGAGGACGGCGAAGTCCTTTGTAAGGGCCGCAACGTGTTTCTCGGATATTATAAAGACGAGGCCAACACGAAGGCCGCGTTCACTGCCGATGGTTGGCTCTCGACAGGCGACCTGGCCGAGCTGACGGACACGGGCCTCATCAAGATCCGCGGCCGGAAGAAAGAAGTGCTCAAGACCTCGGGCGGCAAGATGATCGCGCCGCTTCCGATCGAGGAGAAGCTCAAGGCCGCGCCGGTGATCAGCCAGGTATGCGTTGTCGGCGACGGACGCAAGTTCCTTTCCGCCCTGATCACGCTCTCTGAGACCGCGCTCGCCGACGCGAAGACCGCGAATGTGAACCTCGACCAGGAGACGATTCAGGATCCCAAGGTCGTCGCAAAAGTTCGCACCCACGTGGATGAGCTGAACCGCGAGCTCGCGAGCTTCGAGCAGATCAAGAAGTTCTCCGTGCTCTCGCGCGAGTTCTCGATCGTCGATGGGGAGATGACCCCGACGCTCAAGATGAAGCGCAACGTGATCGAGAAGCGCTTCATGAGCGTCATCGACTCGATGTACACTTGAATCCCTTCGAGTCGGGAGCGCGCAAGGTCGTTCCGGCCGTGCTGGTTTATCTCAGGCATCGCGGTCGCATATTGATGACCCATCGCAATGGACGACCCGGGGACTACCATTGCGGCAAATGGAACGGCCTGGGCGGAAAGCTCGAGCTTGATGAAGCCCCGGGCAACGCGGCGGCGCGCGAGACGGCGGAGGAGTCGGGCATCGGGCTTCCGGCGGAACGCTTCCGTTCGCTCGGGGTCGTGCAGTTTCCTAATTTCAAGGCCCACAAGAATGAGGACTGGATCGCCTTTGTTTTCTCGGCTGAGCTCAGCGACGAGGAGGCGGCGCGGCCCCTGGTCGCCTCGGATGAAGGCGAACTGCACTGGGTGCCCGAAGCTGACGTGCCCGGGCTCAATCTCTGGGCAGGGGACTCGCATTTCATCGGTCACGTCCTGGCGGGGCGGCCCGTGCTCGCGACTGTCTGGTACTCCGGGCAGGACGTGCTCCGGGCTGTCGTCGCACTGATATAGCTAAATTGTTTAATTAATCTCGCCTCTTTAGATCCGACCTCGGGGAGAGGATAAAGTTATGTTGCACTGCGTTATAATTCAAGGTATAAACCTAGCGGTTGAAAATATGATCCTTACCCCCTAGGAGCTCCCATGAAGAAGTTCGGAATTGTTCTCGGTTTCCTGATTGCCGTCTCCGCGACCAGCGCGTTCGCCAACGATGGCGGCGTCGCTTTCATCGACGTGAAGGGCATCGATCCGGCCGGCCTCCAGCACGGCGAAGGCGTCAAGATCCACGGCGGCGACGCAGTTAAGCTGTTCGACCTCCTGCCCCCTGCTTCGAGCGCCATGCCGGGCCAGTCAAAAAAGCATCATAGCCTCGCGCTCGTCAGCGACGGTTGGAACCTCTTCATCAACTGCAATAACGAAGGCAAGGGCGCTGAAGTGGATTGCGCCATCGTGGCCTCGAAGGTCGAGGACGTGGCCTACAAGTACGACGGCCTGGGCGATGGCTTCCCTTACGACAAGGCGCAGGTTTGCACGAAGTAACTGAGATTAGTGGCTGAGAAGTAGCCAGTAAGTCAGTCGCGGGGCTAGCTCCCACGACACAAGATTCGCGAAGAGGGAGCAGGCCAGGATACGGCCCGCTCCCTCTTTGTTTTTTAGGAGCGTCCAGAGAATCAGCGTCTCGCCAGCGACGGCCCAGGTCTCCGCGATCGCAATCGACGCGAGCCGCGAGTGCCCAAGCGCCATGATGACGAAGAAAACCACAGGGTGGGTGATCGAGTTCGCGAGCGTTACAACGGCCGCCACGCGCCCCTTGCCGTGCTTTCGGAGCCCCCAGCAGTAGACCGGGAGTTCCAGGCAGTTGGATTGGAGGAAAATCAGCAGATACCAGGGTGAGGTGAAGGCCCCGCTCATGAGAACGGCCGCCAGAGCCTGAGGAAGGCGATCGCCGCACCGGCCACCCAGGCGACGAGAGCGAGGATCCAGGGGTGCTCCAAGACGCCTACCCGGTTCGCGGGCTTGTCGTACCAGGGCGTCAGATCAGGTTGTCCCGCGGGTACGTCATGAAGCCAAAGGTTCTTCACCATCCCGACCGGAGTGAGCATCGATGCCACGCGCAGGTCGGTGTAGCCTCCTGCAGGCGGGAAAGGCGAGTACTCGGAAGTCTCCGCCAGCCCGAAGAGGCCAAGGAGCCAGGCGCAGGCCACGATCGCAAGCAGTCGGTTCCGAGTCAGAGTGCGCACGTCTTCGAGTCTACCACACCGCCCGGGTCAGAGAGCCCGATCGATCCCTTGTCGGAAGGGACGGGTATCCAAACCAGTCAGCGTTTCGCCCACGGAGGATTCGCCCGACCGAGGATTGAGCGTCAGGGAAACGATCGCGGACGAGTCTTCGGAGGCGATCAGGCTGCCTTCGCGACCCCAGGTACGGGATGGGAAGAACTCGATCGCGCTCTCCGGCAACGATGACAGAGAAAGCGCACCGAGGAATTCTCGGTACACGCTCGCGTCGACGGAGATCGGGCGGCCGTCCTTGAGGGCGAGCGCGGAGAGATAGAGCAGAGGCTCGTCGGCCGGCGACTCGGCCGCACCCAGGCAGAGCACGAGCTGGTCGGCGCCGGTGAGGTTCTTCAGCTTGGCCAGCGCGGGTTTGCCTTCGCGAGCGAAATAGAGTTGGAGTGCTTCCGTGAGTAGCACCGCGTCCACGCGGGTGCCGACGCCCAGGGTTCGCTGCGCCAGCTCGTAGTCGTCGCGGGGTCGGGCGATCTCGACTCGCGCGAGGTTTCCGCCCGGGATGAGGTCGGCATCCAGTGCAGCGCGGTCAAAGAGCCGCACTTCTCGGTTCGGATCGCGGGGTGCGCGTAACTTTGCCTTCCCGCGCTTGGGGTCGATGTAAGTGCCGACGGGCTGCCCTTTTTGTTCGATGATTTGGGTGTTCCTGAATTCGAGCCCGCCGGTGGAGCGCATGGGCACCTGGATCAAAACACTTCGGACTTTCGTCGCGGGGTCCTGGAGTTTTTTCGCGAGCGCGGCCACGAGCAGATGGGAGTTCTCGATTCGGCTGCTGAACTCGGCCGAGCTCATGCCGAGGCCGATGGCCCGGAGCCCGATGCCGTCGGGAGTCAGGATCGCTTCGATCTGGGCTGGGCCCGTGATGCGCGCACCGAACATTGCCTCTTCAAGGCCTGTTTTCAAGGCGACTTCACCCAGATAACTGAGCCGCATCCGATCCAGAAGTTCGAGCGAGGCTTCGGCGGGAACCATGGCAAGGACCTGGGTGTTCTTGCCGGCTTTGGGGATCGAGACGGCGCCGGTGGCGACCGCGGTCTGCTGGGCAGCGGCCCAAGGTTTGGCCTCCTCGAGCTGACGCGCGGCCTCGATCGTCCGGTAGACATTGGCAAAGAGCGAGACCGTGTTGGCGTTCACTTTGCTCAGCTCCGTTTTGTCTGGGAGTCCCCCGATGGATTCGTTGGCGGGGCCGATGAGCTCGATGCGCCGATCGGACGTGAGCTGGTTGGCGATCGCGACCTCCTTGCCTCCGAATTCCTGCGAGACGATCGTTTTTTTGGTCAACATCCCGTTTTCGACAAGATCCCTGAGAGTGGAGCTCGAGCGCCCGAGCGCCTGCCCAAGAATCGCGCCGAGTCGTGCGTCGCGGAAGCCTGTGCAGTCGATGACCTTGTCGAAAGCCACTCGATCGGTGGCGGGCCCTTGGGTCTTTCCACGGCGGGCGTCGTCCTCCTGAATATAGGGGATGCCATCGCGTGCGGAGTTCCGTGCGGCGGCGCCGGACTTGGCGGTCTGGAAGTTGAGCGAGATTTGTTCCTGGCCGGCTGAGTTCTCTTGTCCAACGATCTCGGCGCCCGTCACTCGGCCAATCACCGGGATGATCTTGCCGCTGTTGATGCCGGCCGAGAGCCACGCATAACGCGCACGGGACTTGTCCAGATACTCTTTACAGGTTGCGAAGGTCGGATCTTCCTTGTCGCCGGTCGCGTAGCCGAGGAACCAATAGATCTTCTCGACTTCCCCGATCTGGGCCTTGTCGGCGCCGTAAGCGTTCTCAGGCGCGAGCCTCAGCAAAAACTCGTTGAGCACGCGGGCCGAGTCGCCCAAGCCGATCACGCCGATCGTCTTGCCGACCAGATCGCGGAAAGGAGTTTTATTGCGGGAAGTGGCGCGTGACTCCACGAAAGGCTCGAAAGCTTCGACAATGGGCGAGCCGTCGCGCTTCAGACGGAGCACGCGAAGGTCCGTGGTGAGGTTCACCCCGCTTTTGCCCAGGCCCGTGGCGAACACGACCTTTTGGGCCCGTATACGCGCGGAGGCGCGTGATTCTAGAAAGCGCACGGGGATCTCGACGTAGTATTTCTGCAGACTCAGGCCTGTGACTTCGGTTCCGAGAAGCGGCTCGGCACTCGAGAGCAGGACGCCCGTCGCCGAGACGTCCTCGAGCATACCGGCTTCGGTCCATTTGTTGGCGCTCATATCGGGCAGGCCCAGGATCGAATGCACGAAATTCAGGTCGCCATCGCCGGGCGCAGCACGCGCGCCTGTGTTGGCGCGGGTAGTGGAGTTAAGTCGAAAGAAAGCGTCCGCGATCGAGAAGACCCCGCCAACCTGCGAGCGCTCGTCGATGATCAGCGCCTTTAGCGCCGGGTTGACCGACGTCAGCTCCTGGACGTAAGCGGCGGCTTCAGGCCCAGCGCCCACTACGACAACGTCGAAATTGAGCGGCATGGCGGAATTGAGCATGATCTTCTCGAGCTCGCGGCTCTTCGTGCGGAGCCTCTCCTGGATCCAGTCGGTCGTCAGGTGGCGAACGTCCTCGTCCTTCATGAGCGGAGCGACCACCAGGCGCGAATCGCGCACGTCGGGACGGAGGCTTCGGGTCTTCTGGTTGAAGAGCGCTTCCTTCCGATCGCGGAGAGTATCCGCGATCTCAGTCGCCTGCGGCAGCCCGCTCAGAAGTAGGTGCTTGCGGATTCTCTTGAGCTGATCGAGCTCCTTGGACCGGGCCTGACGGGCTAGCAGGGAGCGGGCGTCCCGCTCCTTGGCCGTCAGCGCCGCCAGGGCGGGCCGGACGTGAATGACGGAAAAGAGCGCGGTGAGTGCGCAGGCTAGTAAAGCGATTCGCGAGTTCATGGTTTTCCCTATTCAGTTTGAGTTTTGGTGAGCTTGATGGCGTCTTCGAGCGAAGGGACGGCGGCCGGATCGCCGATCGCCCATTTCGCGAGCAGGAAGGCGAGCTTTCGAGTGCGAGCGAGCTTGGACTCGAGGAGCGTCGGGAAGATCGAGCTCGGAGCGGTCGGGTCCACGAAGTCGCGGTCCGCCTCGAAGATCAGGTTTTCGCGCTTGAGATGGAATTTCTCCCAGAGCTCGGGGCGTTCGGCTAGAGCCAGGAGCGAGGTGTAGATCACGATCGACGAGAAATGGTCCATCGTCGCGTCGAATGGGCGGGCATCGTCGAGATAGGCCGGGTGGTGGTAGTTCGGGTGGCCGTTCTCGGGCGCGGGCTGGCCGGCGAGGCTCGGGGTGAAGCGAGTGTCCGGGTCGATCAGCTGGAAGCCGCCATCGTTGTCCAAGCGGATGTTCGCGTGCTGGAGATCGCCATGCGCGATGCCGGCGATCCGGTTGCGTTTCATCAGGTCGTAGAAGGCACGGGCTGTGAAGAGCAAGGCCTGCGCGTTGCCGGTCTCGACCAAGCTCCCGACCCATTCGTCCAGGCGCTGACCTTCGATGAACGGCATCGTCATGATCGGGTAGATCTGGCCTTTCACGGTCACGCCTTGCTCGATGAAGTCGAAGGGCACGAGCTGGGGTGGGAGCTTGCCTTCAGCCTTAAGCCTCGTAAGATCGGCAGCCATCAGCGCGTAGCGCGCGCTGAGGAGGGCTGGGTCCGAGCGATCCTTGAGGTTCAGGGCCGGATGGTAGAACCGAACCGCCTTGTCCTCCGTCCATTCCGGGTTCGAGAGCCGGGCGACCGTACTTGAAGCTCCCGATGAAAAGGCCGGACGACCTTGGGCATCCTGGATCATCCGCGCCGCCTTGAGATCAGGTCGGACGAGCGCCTGAGCGTGGTTCGGCAGGATGCTGATGTAGCCGGACTGGGTTGCCCACTTCGAGGCGC
>JAYVOO010000151.1:0-2264 GCA_043757905.1 Oligoflexia bacterium | reverse complement strand
ATCCGAACGTCATGCTCTGCGAGCGCGGCATCCGTACCTTCGAGACCGCGACTCGCAACACCTTGGATTTGTCGGCGGTGCCGGTTCTCCGGGAACGTACGCACCTTCCGGTAGTCGTCGACCCGAGCCACGGCGTTGGCGTCCGGCGCTGGATCCGCCCGCTCTGTCGCGCGGCCAAGGCAGTAGGCGCGCACGCGATCATCATCGAGGTGCACCCGAATCCGGCCGTCGCCAAAAGCGATGCCGATCAGGCGCTGACCTTCGACGACTTCCGCCAAATCATGAGCGAGCTTGACGGGATTCCAACCGACCTCAGCACCAGCGGGTGATTCCATGAACCAGATCGTCCATCCCGTCAGCCGCTTGCAGCCGACCGCCCCGATCATTCCCGGCGACAAGTCCATCTCGCACCGCTCGCTGATGTTCGGCGCGCTCGCTACGGGCGAGACGGAGGTGTCGAACCTGCTGGAAGGGGCCGACGTGATGTCGACTTGGGCATGTCTTGAGAAGTTGGGCGCACGTTTCGAGCGGCGCGGCGGGAAAGTCTATGTCGAAGGCGCTGGCGCGCGCGGCCTGCTTGCGCCGATGGAAATTCTTGACTGTGGGAACTCCGGCACTTCGATGCGGCTTTTCATGGGAATCCTCTCCGGGCATCCGTTCGAGAGCCGACTCACTGGCGATCACTCGCTCCAGGGCCGGCCGATGAAGCGGATCGCGGCGCCGCTAAGAGCGATGGGCGCGGAACTCACGCTCACCCGGGGTGGAAAAAACGGCGCGGATGATTACGCGCCGGTCACCATGAAAGGCAGGAGGCCGCTGAGCGCGATCGATTACGAGCTGCCAGTGGCGAGCGCGCAATTGAAGAGCGCGGTGCTTCTGGCCGGGCTCTTTGCTGACGGCACGACGCGGGTGACGGGCTTGATTCACTCGCGGGACCATACGGAGCGCCTGCTTCCGCATTTCGGTGTCGAGGTCATCACGACGGACACGGAGGTTTCGATCGTCGGGGGGCAGAGGCTCGAGGCCGCTTCAGTCCATGTGCCCGGCGACATCTCGAGTGCGGCGTTCTGGATCGCGGCCGCGGTTCTGGTGCCTGACACCCGAATGGAATTGAAGAACATCTCACTGAATCCGAGTCGGATGGGCATTCTCCATGCCTTGAAGCGCATGGGCGCTAAGATCGAGCACGAGATCACGTCGCGCGAGCCTGAGGAGGTCGGAACGCTCCGCATTTCCTATTCGAAGCTCAAGGGCACCGAGATTAACCCCGACGAAGTCCCCGCGCTCATCGACGAGATTCCGATGATCGCGGTGTTGGCGAGCCAGGCCGAAGGCGAGACGATCGTCCGCGGCGCGGAGGAGCTTCGCGTGAAAGAGACCGACCGCCTGGAGGCCGTGGCGAAGGGCCTCAGACAGATGGGCGTAGAGCTTGAGCTTTTCGAGGATGGCTTTCGCATCCGCGGGCCGCAGAAACTGAAAGGTGCGCTCATCGATTCCGAGCTCGATCACCGCATCGCGATGGCATTCTCCATCGGCGCGCTCGTCGCCCAAGGCCCGACCGAGATCCAAGGCGCGGAGTGCGTGAACATCTCCTATCCGACTTTTTATTCCACGCTTCGGAGCCTGTCCGGTGGCTAAGCCCGGCTCGCAAGCACCGCTTGCGGCGGTCATCGGTCATCCCGTCCACCACTCCATCTCGCCCGCTATCTTTGACCTACTCGCGCGTAAAACTGGACGCGAAGTCCATTACCGTCGCATCGATATCCCGCCGGCCCGCCTGCGCTCGGCGCTCGCGGTCGCGCGCGACCTCGACCTTTTCTCAGGCTGGAACTGCACGATTCCACACAAGCAGGCGGTCGCCCGGCTTGCCGACCGGCGCTCGCCCGAAGTCGAATGCCTGGGAGCCGCGAACGTGCTCCGCTTTGACGGCGGCAAGGTCCTGGCCTTCAATACTGACGTCATCGGAGTGTCCCGCACGCTGCAGGACCACAAGATCCCGGTGCGAGGCGCCTGCGTCGTCGTTTTCGGCGCGGGGGGTGCTGCGCTGGCGGTGGGCTACGCCTTGGGCCTGCTCGGTGCGAAGGAAGTGCTTTTCGTCAATCGCACCCGCACGCGCGCGGAACGCGCGGCTGCTAGGCTCAACGCGCGATTCCCTCGCGCGCGGTTTCAGGCGGCGCGGGAAAAGGACCTCGCGGCCCTGCCGAAGGTCGCGCTCTACATCAACTCCACGCCCCTCGGCATGGCGGGGTTCCCGAGACAGTCCG
>JAYVOO010000150.1:0-2280 GCA_043757905.1 Oligoflexia bacterium | reverse complement strand
CAGCGCAGTCTATCCGTCCCATCTCGAGCGCCTTTCCGCAGACATCGTCGCTCTCATGGACAGCTTTCTGAAGCACCAGTTGCTTGAACCGGTCACCGAGGATCCGCTGGAAGTCTTTCGCGACGAGCTTCCGCCGTTTCGCCCTGAATACTATTTTGGCGGCCTCAAGGATTTCAATCTTCAGGAGATCGAAAGCGAAGTGCTGAACGACAGCATCTATCTTGACGTTTTCGCGGGTTCCGATCTCCGCCTGAAAACCGAGGTTTCCCCAGTTCAAGACGCCTTGCATAAGGTCACCCAGCTCGACGGCGTCCACTTCGAGTGGAACGAGCGGACCGGCCAGAAGCCCGGCCGGCAGTCGGGATTCATCGCCCAGCAGGTCGCCAGTGTCATGCCTGAGCTCGTTCGCGCCGACTCGGCCAGCGGCGTGCTCGCCGTCAATTACACAAAAATCGCACCCTACCTAGTAGAAGCCCTCAAGGAGCTCAACCAGAAAGTCGAGAGCCTGGAAGAGCGCCTAGCCGTGCAAACGAGGGATCGCCAGAAGGATGCGGTCGACTGAGCACGGGATTCGGATCGTCTGCGAGCTGACGCTGGCCCAGATGAAGGCCCGGTACCGGCGCACGATCGCCGGCCTCCTCTGGGTGATCCTGAACCCCATTCTCATGTACAGCGCGCAAGCGTGGGTTTTCAAGCACGTGCTCCATATCGGTATTCCCCGCTACACGCTCTTTCTTCTGGGCGGCCTACTGCCCTGGATCTTTATCGTGCAATCGCTCGACATGGGCATTCCCGTCATCAAGAGCTCAAGGGAGCTTCTCATGTCGTTCAAGATCCCCCCATTCTACCTGGTCATGAGCCAGATCCTGGATAACTGGGTCAACTTCGTGCTCGCGTTCCTGGTCGTCCTGGTCCCTGCGCTGATTCTCGAATCGGGAGCGTGGATCGGCATGACCATGCTTCCCTTCGCAGTCGCCGTGCTGCTTCTCGGGGCGGCGAGCCTGATCTGGTTTCTCGCGGTCCTCAACATTTTTTACCGCGACACGCGTTACTTCGTGCAGTTCCTCGTGGGCGTCCTCTACTTCCTCACTCCCATCTTCTATCCCCCCGAGTACATCGAGGAGCGCTTCCGCTGGCTCGTCAACCTGAACCCGGTCTACGCCCTGATTCAGCCGGTCCGCGCCTGTATCTACGACTTTCGCTGGGACACGTTCCTGCCCATTTTCGCACGGGGCACGGCTTACGCGCTGGCGCTTCTGGCGGTCTCGCTCCTGTACTGGCGCAAGCGGCGAAACGAGATCTATTTTCATGTCTGACTTCCTTCTCGACCTCGCCGATCTCCATCTCGTCTACGACTTGCGCATGTACGAGCAACGCTCGATTCGGGATCTCGTCCTGTCCACGGCGCGCGCCCCGCTTGAATCGCTCTTCCGCGCGCGCGACGTTCGGCACCTGCTCCAGGGCATCACCTTCCAGGTCCGGCGCGGCGAGCGAGTCGGCATCCTGGGCATCAACGGCAGCGGCAAGACGAGCCTCTGCCGGTTGATCGCGGGAATGCTCACGCCGGCATCGGGCCGCATGACCCTCCAGGGGGAGTGCCGCGCGATCTTCAACACGATGGCTGGGATCATTCCCGAGCTGACGGGCGCCGAAAACGCGCGCCTGCTCGCCCGGCTCCTCTATCCCAGCGAGTCGAGCCACGCCCTCGATTCCGTGGTGAAAGAGGCGCTCGAGTTCACGGAGCTCGGAGATCTGCTCAGAACCCCGTTCGAAACCTACAGTCAAGGCATGAAAGCTCGGCTCTGCCTGGCCGTCGTCACCGCGAAGACCTCCGACCTCTTGATCCTCGACGAAGTCTACGACAATACCGACCAGTTCTTCCAACGCAAGATGACGGTGCGGCTCCGGCGCTTCATCGACGAGGCTGGCGCGACACTCTTCGTGAGCCACTCGCCTTCCCACGTCCGCGCGGTCTGTAACCGGGTGATCGTGCTCGACCGCTCAAAGCTCGTCTTCGACGGCGGCGTCGAAGCCGGCATCGCGGCCTACCAGGCCCTATACGACTGATACCGCGCGCTCAGAGCGAATGCCGGATTCCGTTCCTCAGCAGAATGCCGAGCCGCTGCGCGGTCGAAACTCTCCGCTCGCGAAGAACCCCTAAAACCCGGTCGAACGGCACTGGTACGTCGCTTTCGAAAGGGTTCTGAAGCGAACGCGTCGCGATCAGTGGCTCGTCGCTCCAGCGCGTCACATGCCATGCGAAATGGCAGAAAAACCCCT
>JAYVOO010000149.1:0-8367 GCA_043757905.1 Oligoflexia bacterium | reverse complement strand
CCGCTGTAACGCGTTTGGTCTTTGGCACGCAAGTAAACGCAGAGCACGTCCGATTCGGGCACCCTCACGAGCACCTTCCCAATGCCGTAGGCGAGCTTTCGGTTGTCGAAGCGTCCTGTCCGACTTCTCCTGCCTTCCGGGAAAATCGTGAAAGCTTCGCCCTCGGAGAGCAGGCGCCCGGCGACATCGTACATCGCTTCGTGGTGTTCCTTGCTCCCGCCCCGGTCGATAAACAGGCATTTGCAAGTTAGACCGACGAGCGCGAAGAACGGGTTCTTCGAGTATTCGATGGCAGGCAGATTCCACGGTAGCGTGCGGAAATTTGTGAAATAGCGAAGGTGGTTGGAGAACGCGTAAATGAGCAGGACCGAGTCCACATAAGTCAGGTGGTTCGAGCAGATGAGCAGGGGGCGGCCTTCGGCTGCGAGTTTACGGTACATCCTGCGCCACTCTCCCAAATTCTCTATCCGGTACCAGAGCACGTACCGTAAGATCAGGATCAAGGAGCCCGCGAAAGGAATGAACGTGATCCAACTGATCGCCCGGAGCAAGCGGGCCTTGCGATACATCTTATTAGCGCCGGGCTTCATCCTTTTACCCCTAGCATCGCTTTCGCCGGGTTTGCAGCTGAAAGCGCTCGCGGCCTCCGACGCGGCGCCTGTCCCGACCGTATTCATCCATGGCATCAAAGGCGCGCTTCTTTCTGATTCAAACCGAAAATTGCGCTGGTTGACGAGCTGGCAGGCGCTCGGTTTCACTGCTCCCAAATTGAGACTTCCTCTCGATTGGAGCACGGAAGCAGGTCAGGCCCGCGACGAACTGAAACCCGTGGGGATTCTCGAGAAGGTCACCTTGATCCCTGGGGTCTTGAGTGCCCAGGTATACGGGCCGTTTCTCGCGGCCATGTTCGAGCCGTTCTATGCGTTCGCCTACGACTGGCGCCGCGACAACTTCGAGTCCGCCGAGCTTTTTGAGAAATTTCTTGAAGATGTGCGCATCAAGAATCCGGGAAAGCGAATTCGCCTGGTCGCTCACAGCAACGGCGGATTGGTCAGCTGGGTCGTGGTGAGTCGTCATCCGGAATGGTTCGAGAACGTCTACTTCGCGGGCGTTCCCTTTGCGGGTGGCGTAGGTTTTCTGCCCGATCTCGCGACTGGCACGCCAAACGGGCTCAATCACCGGATTCTGCGGCCCGAAGTCGTCGGGACATTCCCTTCGGTCTTCACGTTCTTTGATCTCCAGGGCCGGGGGCTTGCGGGCGCGGATTTCTTTTCTCCCGCCACCTGGAAGCAGGAAGGCTGGGGCATTTACCATTCTCCGATCCCGGCCGCCGACACCGAGCGAGTGGAGCGTTTCATGAAGTCGATGCTCGCGCGCGCGGCCAAGTTTCGCGCGCTTCTGGTGAAGGGCACGAAGCCCTATCCGCCCCTTCACGTGATTCGGAGCCGGACCACGCCGACCCTGAAGGAAATCCTTCGAAAGCAGGGAGGACGGGAACTGGATTTTGAGGGCGCCCCGAAATGCGCGGGCGATGGGCGGGTGTGCGCGGACGACGCGCTCCCTCCTGGCGGCGCGCCGGCCACGATCCACGAAGTGCCGGCTGAGCACGCGGAGCTTCTCAATGACCCAGGTGTCATTGAATTGATCCGCCACTTGATCCGCCCGGCGAGATAGGGTAGCCCCAGTCGAAGGGGTAAAAATGGCAAAGAGCAGGGCGGTCTATCTGATCCCGAATGGCGTCACGACGGCTAATATCGTCTGCGGTTTCGCGTCGATTCTCGCTTCGATCGACGGCAACTATGTCGCGGCCGCTTGGGCGATCATCGCAGCTGGGATCTTCGATCTCTTCGACGGCCGGATCGCGCGCATCTGCAACGCGCAAAGCCGCTTCGGAGAGCAGTACGACACGCTCTCGGACCTGCTCTCGTTCGGCGTGGCGCCTTCCATTCTCTTTTACCAGGAGGGTCTGAGATCGATGGGCAGCGCGGGTGCGGCCATTGCTCTGTTCTACCTGCTCTCCGTCACCTTCCGGCTCGCGCGCTTCAGTGTGAGCATCGGCCAGCCGTCCACTGGGTACTTCCAAGGCCTGTCTTCGCCAGTCTCAGCTGCGATTGCCGCGACGGGCGTTCTCTTCGCCTCGGTCCGTCCGCTCGAAGCATCGAGCGCGAATGCCGCGAGCGCGGCCTTGCTTGCGGTTCTCGCGTTTCTGATGGTTTCGAGTCTTCGTTTCCCTTCTTTCAAGAAGGTCGACTGGAAGAGCGCCTCAGGCTACGCGCTTCTGGGTACGCTCGTGGCCCTGCTAATCGTTGCCGCGGTCGATCCGCGGCTGTTTCTTTTCCCGATCCTCTGCGTTTTGCTCTTGGTCGTGGTCGCGCTCGACCTGACCTCTAGGGTAAGAGTTTCAGGAACTCGGGGCTCAACGCCGCGGGGGCAGTCGTCGGCGTTCCCTTCGTGATGTACTCCTCGTCAACGGACTCGTCCCAAAGCTCCTTGAAGTACTGCGCGTACTCGCGGGTGAGTTTCTCGTTCTGGATCAGGTAGAGAGTCTCGAAGTTTGAGTCCAGGCCCGTGTAGGTGTAATGGCCCGCTCCCGTGAAGATACGCTGGCCGTTAAGGATGGCGAACTTGTTGTGCATCTGCTGGTGCGCTTCGGCATTGGTGTCGATGAAGCGCACCTTCAGGTTCGCGTTCTTCAGATTGCCTTCGTAGAACGGGCCGTCCTCTGAAACCTCACTCCCACCGCTGACGGTGCCCGCATTCATGATGATGCGCACGTCGACGCCCTTCTGGCCGGCGTCGTTCAGGATTTGGGCGATCTCGTAGAGCGAGAAATGCTCGATGGCGATGTAGATGTAGGCAGGCTTCGCGGCAGAATGCTGTGGAATGACCTGATTGAATTCCTTCTCAAGTGTTACGAGCGCCTGCTGGCCGGCGTTAGGCGTGAAGAAAGGCGCGATGCCTTCGGCGGCGACGGCCTTCTCGGGATCGCTCATCGGGATGACCTTGTTGGCGGTGTAGCAGGCGTCCCGGGCAGATTGGTACGTCTTCATGACCTGCGGGTCTTTGGAGAAGTCCGCGCCGTTTTTGTACATGCCGAGCGCAGTGGCCTTGAGACTGGCTGAAGAGAGTCCGCTGAACAGGCAGAGCGTCGCGCGCGCGAGATTCGAGCCGGCTGGCGCCTTCGTGAAGACCCAGTTCTCCATATGCAGGCTCGTGCCGAAAGTGGAGAGGTTGCCCGAAGAGAATGCAATATCGAACGGCGTGCCGTCGCCGGCGTCGACGATGATCGTCTTGTTATGGTGGAGGCGCCAGTCCGGATAGTTGGTGAATCCGCCCAGGAGCGAGATCTTGAGGTTAGGATTAGATGGGTTTTTCTGGCAGTCAGCGCTCGATGCAAATAACGAATCGGCGGAGGATCCGTAATCGATAGTGGCCTCGATCGGCACGCCGAGCTTGCCGAGTTCGCAGAGCTTCTTCTGCACGGGTTTGTCGGAGAAGCTGAATTCGGAGATGAAGATGCGCGACTTCGCGGGGTTCGCGGCCGTGCGGCTGAGTTGATCGATGATCCGCTGCTCGACGCCAGAGGCTTGAACTGAGGCGGCCACGTCAGAGACATCGCACCAGGTCTTTTGGTGTCCGGAGTGCGCGCAATTTTGAACCGTATGCAGGAGGTCCATCGGCAAGGGGGCCGCAATGGCTGCGCCTGAACTCAGAAGGCTAATGATTGGAATCAGGCCAAATTTGCGGGTCATGAGAGCTCCATCTTTATAAGATTTTGACACGTAAAGTCATATATGAGTCGGCAATCGGAGTCAACTAACTAAACCCATTGAGATTATTAAAATAAATTTAAAAACTCAGTTCGAAAGCCGCCACTTCGCGCGGCCCCGGACTCGCCCGTTCACCTGGATTTCAAGTAAGTGCTCTCCCGGGAAGTGGGCGCGCGTGGTGACAGCTTTGAGGTGGTGGCTCTTGCCGATCACTGCTTCTCGACCCGCGGGCAAATGCAGGGTCTTGAGCTTGAAGACTTTGGGCGAGGTGCCGCCTCTCGCCTTCACGAAGTGGACGATGTAATCGACGACGAGCTTCTGCGGTTTGACGGAACGCGAGCGAATCATGAACTCGAACTCGATGCGTTCGCCGATGCGATAGGATTTGTTCCCGAGCTCGAGTCCCGTGAGCGAGACTTGCGCCTCGCTCGAGACGCCGATCAACTTGAGCGCGCCCGTATGCCCGGCCTTGATCAAAGTCCGGAGCGCGCGATGGGTGATCCACTCGAGCTTGCGTGAATGCTCGGCGCCCGCGGATTTTCGCCACTTCGTGAGCACCTGGATCACACGCTCGGGGTGATCTTTCGCGATATCGTTCAAGTGGTTCGAGACGCTCTTGCGTACATAAAGTTCGGTGTCGTGCTTGAGAAGCTCGAGAATCTTGAGTGTCGGTGACGGATCCCGCACGAATTCGTGGAGCCGCTCGCCCCAAGGCAATCGTGGGCGCGAGCCCTCCGAGGCCCAGCGCCGGACGTTCACGTTGGGATCGCGAGCGCAGTGGATGAGATACTTCAGCGTGCGCGCTGGATGGCGAATCAGGAACGGACGGATGGCGAACTCGGAACTGAAGAGCGGCGTAAGTTCGCGAAGCGCGTCAAGCGAGAGCTCGACATCCTCAAGTCCGAAGGTCTGGATGAAGTCCGAATAAGGCCAAAGATCAAAGCTTTCGAGCGCCCCCTTGCGCGTGGACTTGAGCAGGATCTTGAGCGCTCGAGGAAAGTCTTTCGGGAGCTGCTTCTTCAGCTCCTCGCGCAGAAGCCTCACGCGGGGTTTCATTTCAAGCTTCGCAAGCTCTCCCATCAAGCTCTGGAAATGCTTTCGGTCAAAAGCCGGATGAACGGCGTGGATCGCGTTAGACATCCGCTTCAACAGCTCGGGCCCGTACCTATGCTTGAACGCGTCGGGGTTCTCTTTGACTTTTTTCACAGGGCGATCATGCTTGGATTCAGTGGAACTGTAAACTGCCCTTCCTTGCCGATTCGTGCGATGTACCAGAGTCATGAGAGCCGCAATTTTCGATGCCCACGCGTTCGAGCGCCCGGTCCTGACGGAAGCGAACCAGGTGTATCAGCATGACCTGGTTTTCCTGGAGCCTCGGTTGACGCGTGAAACCGCGCCGCTCGCCCAGGGTTTTCCCGTCATCTGCTCTTTCGCCAACGACTGCCTGGACGCCGAAACGCTTGGTATCCTGAGCCGGGGTGGCGTGCGCCTGGTCGCGCTGCGCTCCGCGGGCTTCAATCACGTCGACCTGAAGGCGGCCGCCCAGCTCGGCATTCGCGTCACGCGCGTCCCGGCTTACTCGCCCTACGCGGTGGCCGAGCACGCAGTGGCGCTTGCTCTCTCGCTCAACCGAAAGATACACCGCGCATTCAACCGCGTGCGCGAGCTGAATTTTTCGCTCGATGGGCTGGTCGGATTCGATCTGCACGGAAAGACGGTGGGCGTCGTGGGGACGGGGCGGATCGGGGCTGCCTTTTGTCGAATCATGCACGGCTTCGGTTGCGCAGTGCTCGCTTATGATCTGCAACCCGACGCCACGCTCACAGCCGGGGCTCAGGTCCGCTACGTTTCCCTGCCGGAGCTTTTCGCGGCATCCGATGTGATCTCGCTCCATGTGCCGCTTGGCCCGTCCACCCGGCACCTGGTCGACGATCAAGCGATCGGGCTAATGAAACCCCATGTGATGTTAATCAATACCG
The DNA here is from genome assembly GCA_043757905.1 of Oligoflexia bacterium. GTDB lineage: Bacteria > Bdellovibrionota > UBA1018 > UBA1018 > UBA1018 > JAYVOO01. Next base: position 2,618 of record JAYVOO010000149.1, on the reverse strand, counting down.
GGCGTGGTGGGTTGATCGAGACGACGGCCCTCGTGAAGGCGCTCAAAGAGGGTCGGATCGGTTCGGCGGGGCTCGACGTCTATGAGGAAGAGGAGAATATCTTCTTTCGCGACCTCTCGGTCACCGGGCTTCAAGACGACGTGTTGGCCAGGCTGCTCACTTTCCCGAACGTGCTGATCACATCGCATCAGGGCTTCCTGACTCAGGAAGCACTCATGAACATCGCCGAGACGACGCTCATGAGCATCCGGGACTTCGAAGCGGGAGACTCGCTGGCGAACGAAGTGCGTGCTTAAGCGCCGCGCGGAGAGCCCGACCTCGATTTCTCACGCGTGCTTGGCGGCGTTTCGAACCCTTACGCTCTGCCAGGCCGAGGCAGGGGCGGTGCGTACGACTTGCGGAAGCGACGAAATTTCCGAGATCTCGCCGATCTTGCGGATCCAATGTGCCACTGTATCGCGGATGAGCTCCGGCGTGGGATTCAGGCTCGGATGCAGTTGAAGCGAGAGCGAGAGCTTGCCGTTCACGGTGAGCGTGACCGCGCTGATCGGGCTGATCTTGGATACCATCGCGAACGCAGCCCAGCCCTCGTCTGGCCCGACGACATCGCTGGTCCACTCGCCGACGCTCGAGATCCCGCCAGTTCCGGGCCGGGGCTTCTTGTAGCCGTCGATGAAGAACTTCTCAGAGCGCTCAAGGCCGATCAGCTTGCCCGCGTGCATGAGTGCCCAGTTCGCCCAGTGATTGCCTTCCTTGAACTTGGCGCGGATCCGGGCATGCAGGCCTGCAAGCCCGAGATCGGGCGGGCATACGACGTGGATCGCGGAGAACTGGTTCAGGCTCTCGTCGCTCAGGCCCGGGGCTCCCCGCATATTGACCGGGATCGCCCAGCGGGTTTTGCCGCCCGTAACCAGGCCCGCGCGCACGGCGTCGTCCAGGGCAAGCAGCAGGAGCGTATTGAGTGAGACTTTTCTCGCGCGCGCGTACGCATTGATCCGATCGGTCGTGTCGACGTCGAAAACCGTCCAGGCAACCGCAGGCGAGCAGCCCACCTTCGTCGGGTCGTAGTCCCGCCAGAGGGTCTTCTGCGTATAAACTTGAAGTGTGTATCTCAGAATCGCCCAGAGCGTTTTAAGCGGATGCGGGACGACGGGATCCTTAATCTTCCGGAGCGCCTTCGTGTCGGCGTCGGGCCCGTGCAGGAGCAGCGTCATCGCGCCAAGCCCGTCGTTCTGGGTATGCGGGATCACGTGGAACTGTGGCGCGCCCGAGCGGTCGATCTTCGCCAGGATCATGTCCGTGGATTCGCCCAAACGCTCCATGATGGGAAACCAGGTTCCCGGCCAGTCGATTTCCTTCATGGTCGAACGATACCTTATAAGCGGGCCAGGCCACAAGGCTGGGCGCCAGTCGGCGGTTTTCGTGCTATAGAGCTGGGCAGAGGATTACTTTCGATGACCACCAAGACAGCGAGCGACATTCGTCTCATGGAGGAATCGTGTCGCATCGCAGCCGAGGCTCTGGCCTTCACGGGCAAGCATGTGCGAGCGGGAATCACGACGGATGAGCTGGATCGAATCGCCGACGACTTCATGCGGAGCCGTGGCGCAATCTCCGCCTGCACGGGTTACGAAGGTTATCCCAAGGCGATCTGCACGTCGGTAAATGAGGTCATCTGCCACGGGGTTCCCGGATCTCAGGTACTCAAGGATGGGGACATCATCAATATTGATATCACGGCGCTCAAGAACGGCTTTCACGGCGACACCTCCTCGATGTTCTTCGTCGGGCAGATTTCCGAGCGGGCTACGAAGCTCGCTGAGTGCGCGCTCGGGGCCATGCACAAGGGCATCGAAGCGGTGCGTGCCGGAGCAACGACCGGAGATATAGGCTTCGCTATCGACAAGTTCGTCAGCCGGAAGGGTTACTTTGCGGTGCGCGAGATCGGCGGCCACGGCATCGGCCGCGTCTTCCACGAGGAGCCGTTTGTCCCATCCTTCGGGAAAAAAGGTAAAGGCGCGAAGCTCCTGAAGTGGGGCACAATTACGGTCGAGCCGATGGTGAACGAGACCGCGGCCCCTGTCGATGAGCACGAGATTCCCGGCTCCGATATCACGGTCTTCGTCACTTCCGACGGCCGGCTGTCTGCGCAGTACGAGCACACGGTCCTGATCACTGACGAAGGCGCGCAGATCCTGACGCTGGTCAGGTGACGATGCGTAGGATCGGCTTCTGGTAGGCGGTTTCGAGATAGCCTTCCTTCACGAGCAGGCGACGGCCCTTAGGGGTCACGCGAAAGGTGTCGGGATCGAGAAACCCGGTCTCCTCGAGCTTGCGGCAGATCACCGGGGGCATATAGCCCACGATCCAAGGGTTCTCGACGAGGGGTTCGAGGTAATAGGCGAGCGCTGTCTTGTCAGTCTTGGTCCTTGCCATACGTGGCTTGTTTATACCAAGGGTGACGCTGCAGTCTCGATAATTCATCTAGGATTGTAGAATCCGCACCAGTCATTGCACCGGAATAACCATTTGGGGTAGTTGAGCGGGATGCGCCTGTTTCTCGGTATTCTGGCCGTGCTTTTCCTCGCTTGCCCCACCCCGCTCAGGGCAGAGGATCT
>JAYVOO010000148.1:0-2284 GCA_043757905.1 Oligoflexia bacterium | reverse complement strand
AAGCACCGACGCTTCGCAGGACAAGTGGGCCTGACCTACTTCATGGCCTACCCGATCATCCGGAGCATCGTCGAGATCTACCGCGGCGACCAGATCCGGGGATTCGTCATCGACGACGTGCTCTCGACCAGTCAATTCATATCGATCCTAATCTTCCTCATTGCGGGTTACGTCCTCTGGCGCAGGCTCAAGCAAGTGCACGGCGAGAGCGCTGGAAGCACAGGTCTCGAACGAGCCACTCTCTCGTGATGCGCGGCCTTTCGCTCTTTCTCGCGCTGCTAATGACCGCACTGCCGCTGGCGCGTGCCGAGAACCGCGGCGACAAACGCGTGGTCGATGCGCTCGGCGTCTCTGTTCAGCTCGTGGAAAAACCTGCGCGCGTAGTCACGCTGATTCCGTCGCTGGGCGAGCTAGCCGCGGATCTCTGCGAGACGCACTACGAGAGGATCGTCGGTGTCAGCGACTCGACCGACTATCCCCCTGCTCTCAAGGGTCGGAGTTCAATCGGCCCCTACCACCACTTCAACCTTGAACGTGTCGTCGCGCTGAAGCCCGATCTCGTGCTCGCGACTCATTCCGGAAACTCCAAGGACCAGATCGAGCACCTGCGCGAGCTCGGCCTCCCGGTCGTCGTCGTGCGCACCGAGAGCTTCGCGGAGATCGAGCAGTCGATCGAGCTCGTCGGCAAAGCCATGGGCTCGGCTCCGGCCGCGACCGCCCTACTCGAGCGCTTCCGAACGGGGATCACACAGCTGAAAAACCGCGCGGGCGCACGTCCGGTGGCGAACCGCAGGCGGGTCATGCTTGAGCTCGGAGACGAGCCGCTGATCGTGGCCGGCGGCAAATCCTTCTTGAGCGAGGCCCTCGCGCTCGTCGGTGCGACCAACGTCTTTGGCGATCTCGCGAGCGCCTACCCGCGCCCTTCGACCGAAGAGTTGATCCAGCGCGACCCGGACGCGATCCTGGTACTTGCGCTCGGGGACGATACCGCATACTTCGCCAAGCTTGCGGCGAACTGGAAGCAGCATCCGAAGCTCAAGGCCTTCAAGAACGGGAACGTCAAGATCCTGCGGGGCGACGAGATCCTACGACCTTCGCTCAGACTCCTCGAAGGTCTGGCACGGCTTGAGAGAGCGATCTACCCGTGAAGAGGATCCTCGTCGCGTTTTCGGCCTGGTTAGTGGTTTTCGTTTTCGCGCTTCGCTTCGGAGCGGTCAGCGGCGCGGACTTTGAGACGATTATTGCGCTTCGCCTGCCGCGCGCGCTGCTCGCGTCAGGCGTCGGCGCGGGTCTGGCGGTTGCGGGCGCAGTCCTGCAGACGCTTTTCGCCAATCCGCTTTGCGAACCTTACACGCTCGGCATTTCCTCAGGCGCGGCCCTGGGTGCGGTCCTGGGTTCAACGGTCGGGCTTGGCCTCGCCGTCTCGGGGCTCGCGGGCAGCGCGTTTCTGGGCGCGTTCCTCTTCGCAGCGGTCCTCTATCTGCTTTCGCGCCGCGCGCGGATCACGGGCACAGCGCTTCTGCTCTCAGGCGTGATGCTTCAATTCTTCGGTTCGAGCCTGGTCGCGCTCTGGATGGGCCTGACCGACGCGGCCGGAGTGCAGTCGGCGTTGATCTGGCTTCTGGGCGATCTCTCGCGCGCAAGGCTCTCAGGCGCAATCTTCACATTGGGAGGGGTCATCTCGCTTTCGATCGCGATCGGATCGCGCTGGCGCTCGCTTGACGCGCTTCTACTCGGTGACGAGGATGCGGCGTCTCTCGGCGTCGATCTACCGATGCTTCGCAAGCGACTGATCCTTCTGATCTCGCTTCTCGTAGGTCTCTGCGTGAGCGCCGCCGGCCTGATCGGCTTCGTCGGTCTCGTCGTTCCGCATTTCGTGAGGGGCTTCGCGGGTTCGCTGCACAAGCGCATGTTGCCCCTTTGCGCAATCTGGGGGGCGTTCGCTCTGACACTCGCCGATCTCCTGGCGCGCGTGTCGGCGCGTCCGTTCGAATTACCCGCGGGCGTCATGACCGCGCTCTTGGGCGCGCCTGTTTTTCTTTGGGTAATGATCCGTGCCCCGAAAGCTCGGCTCACTGACGGGACCCCTACGTGAGCAAGGAGCTTCTCGCCACTTTCGGGCTCTCGTATTCCTGGAATCCTGAAGGCCCGCGTGCCCTGGATGAGATCACCTTCGAGCTCGAGCGAGGCGAGATCGTCACTTTGATCGGCCCCAACGGCTCTGGCAAGTCGACACTCCTCAAACTCCTGTCCGGCATCCTTCCGCTCCGGGAGCCGCTCGGAT
>JAYVOO010000147.1:0-8382 GCA_043757905.1 Oligoflexia bacterium | reverse complement strand
AGTGCCCTTCGATGCTGCTTTGCAGTACACGGCACAGTCTCAGTAGTAAGAAAGGTCCTTAAATTTTTGAATATGTCAGCAAAAGCAGTCGAAGCGTCCGAAACCAAACCCCGTCCTAAGAATCAGAGCTGGATGGATGAGTTCTCATCCTTCGTCGGTCCGGAAGAAACCGGAAGCGACTTGACCAGCGAAGAAGAGACTTTCGCCGAACTCTTTGAAGCCTCGCAGAAGCAGCAGGAAATCAAAGAAGGCGAAGTCGTCGATGGAACGATCGTCGCGGTCACCAATGACTACGCAACGGTCGATATCGGCTACAAGTGCGAAGGCCTGGTGCCACTGCAGGAATTCAAGGACGCTCAGGGCGTTGCCCATGTCGCCGTCGGCGATGTCGTGGCCGTTTATCTGGAGCGCATGGAGCTCGACAACGGGTTCATGCTTCTTTCCAAGGACAAGGCCGAGATCATTCGCGCTTGGGACGAAATCTCCCAGGCCTGCGAGAAGGATCAGCTCGTCGAAGGAACGGTCATCGCGAAGGTCAAGGGCGGTCTCTCCGTCGACATCGGCGTCAAGGCGTTCCTGCCAGGCTCCCAGATCGACACGAAGCCGGTCAAGAACCTCGACAAGTTCCTGGGCAAGAAGCTCAAGTTCAAGATCATCAAGTTCAACAAGAAGCGCGGCAACATCGTGCTTTCTCGCCGGGCCGTCGTCGCGCAGGAGCGCGAGCTTCAGCGCGCCGAGACTCTGGCCAATCTGCAGGAAGGCATGATCGTGACCGGCACGGTGAAGAACATCACCGAGTACGGCGCATTCATCGACCTGGGCGGCATGGACGGCTTGCTGCACATCACGGACATGTCCTGGGGACGTATCAAGCATCCTTCCGAGCTCTTCGCTGTCGGCGACGAGATCAAGGTCAAGATCCTGAAGTACGACCGCGAGAAGGAACGTGTTTCCCTCGGCCTCAAGCAGGTTTCGCCAAATCCTTGGGACGAAGCGGAATACAAGTTCCCTATCGGCGTCAAGGTCAAGGGCAAGGTGGTCAGCCTGAAGGACTACGGCGCGTTCGTGGAGCTCGAAGACGGCATCGAAGGCCTCATCCATGTTTCCGAAATGTCCTGGACGGAGCGCGTGAAGCATCCTTCCAAGATCATCAACGTCGGCGACGAAGTCGAGTGCAAGGTCCTGGAAGTCGATTCCAAGAACAAGCGCATTAGCCTCGGCCTCAAGCAGCTCCAGGCTAATCCTTGGGACGAGCTCGAGATCAAGTTTCCGATCGGCACGATCATCGAAGAAGGCGAAGTCAAGTCGATCACCGACTTCGGCGTCTTCGTCGACATCGGCATGGGCATCGACGGCTTGGTTCACATCTCGGATCTGGCTTGGGCGAAGAAGTTCGCGCATCCTTCCGAGAAGTTCAAGAAGGGCGACAAGCTCAAGGCCGTCGTGCTTGGCATCGACAAAGCGAACGAGAAGTTCTCTCTCGGTATCAAGCAGCTGGACCGCGATCCTTGGGAATCCATCAAGACCAAGTACCGCCAGGGCCAGGCCATCGAAGGCGAGATCACGAAGCTCACTGACTTCGGCGCTTTCGTCGAGATCGAAGAAGGCGTTGAAGGCCTGGTGTACGTCAGCGAAATCGCTGATCACCGCGTCGAGAAGCCTTCGGATGTTCTCAAGGTGGGCGACAAGGTCAAAGCTGAGATCCTCTCGATCGAGCCTAAGGAACGCCGCATCGGCCTTTCCATCAAGCAGCTGGGACGTTCTGAAGAACGCGCCAGCTACGACAGCTACGTCGGCCAGAACTCCAAAAAGACGTCCATGGGCGACCTCTTGGGCGACAAGCTCAAGGCGGCCTTGGGCGGCAAGAAGGAAGGCGAAGAAGAAGGCGGCTCCAAGGAGTAATCTCCGCGAGCCGTCGCTTCGGCGACTGACCTGCTAGAAAAATCAGAAGCCCGGCTGGAGCGATCCAGCCGGGCCTTTTTATTTGAACGTTCTTGTGGCGCCCCTAAAGATCAGCGAGAATGGCCGCATGTCGGATAACATCGATGGTTCCCCCGCTTCCGCCCCACATGCTTCTCGCGCGCTCGACGAGCCCTCGTCGCGCAAGCGCATGGGCCCGCTCGCTTGGGTGCTGACGCTCTCGGCGGCCTTCTTCGTGCTCTTCCTGATCGTCTCGGGTGCAGTCTTTATGTACCGCTCGCCGGGAGGCGGCGCCCATTCGGGCAAGTCCGGGTTGCTGGGTACAGCGGGGAGCGGCGGCTCAGTAGGTGTGATCGAGCTCACGGGTGTGATCATGGATTCCAAGAAGTTCCTTAAGCAGCTCGACAAGTTTGAGGAGGACGACGACATCAAGGCCGTGGTCGTCAGACTCAATTCGCCTGGGGGCGCTGTCGGCCCTTCCCAGGAAATTTACGACGCCGTCCGGCGCTTCAAGAAGCCGATCGTCTCGTCGATGGGCTCGATTGCCGCCAGCGGCGCTTTCTACGTTGCCATGGGCACGAAGAAGGTCTTCGCCAACGCCGGCACGATCACGGGTTCCATCGGCGTGATCATGGAGTTCGCGAATCTTGAGAAGCTCTATGAGTGGGCCCGGATCAAGCGTTATGTGATCAAGACCGGGAAATTCAAGGATGCGGGCTCAGAGTACCGCGAGATGACCTCCGAGGAGCGCGCGCTCTTGCAAGGCATGATCGACGACGTGCTTCTGCAGTTCAAGCAGGCGGTTGTAGACGGACGCAAGCTCACGATGGAGAAAGTAACCTCCGTCGCCGACGGGCGCATCTTCTCGGGCAGCCAGGCCAAGAAGGAGAAGCTTGTCGACGAGCTAGGCGGGCTGCATGAAGCTGTGGCGGAAGCAGCCAGGCTCGGAGGCCTGAAGGGCAAGCCCGAGGTCGTTTATCCGGAGAAAGGCCGCGGAAGGCTGATGGATCTCCTGCTCGACCAGGCCGGCGACGAGAGCCGCTCCGAATCGAAGGCCTCCGTCCGCTCGACGCTCATCGAGCGTTTGCTTCATAATTTTCTGGAAGGCAATTCGCTCGATTCCAATCTGAGCGGTCCTGGCATCTACTGGCTCTGGCGCGGTGCCGTTTGAAGTTTGCCGAGCGCCATCCCCGCGATCTGGCAGTCAGGGTTCTGACCGCCGTGCTCAGCGATCGCAAGCCGCTGGATGAGGCGCTCGAGGCGCACAGTCAGCCGGAAAGTCGGGCGTGGCTCCAAGAAACCTGCACCGGCACGCTTCGCTGGAAAGGTCGGCTGGATTTCATCCTCGACTCCATTGCCCTGAAGAAAAAGCCATCGGGCTGGCTCCGCAAGTGCCTGTTGATCGCGACCTACCAGCTGCTCGTGCAGGAAGGCACGGCAGCGGGCGCGGTCGTTTCGGAGACTGTGGATTCGATCAAGAAGAAAGAAGGCGAGGCGCCGGCCAAATTTGCGAACGCCACGCTCCGCAAAGTGACCGAGCATATCGCCGACTGGCGCAAGCTCTCGGCTGCGACGGCCGAGAAAGGCAAAGAGGCCGAACTCGCGAGCCTGCCGGACTGGCTCTGGAAAAAGCTCGAGAAGCAGCGGGGCCGCGAATGGGCCGCCGCGTTTTCTCAGGCGACTCTGGAGCGTCCCAAGCTCTGGTTGAGGAGCAAGCGAAGCGACTGGAACCCTGGCTGGGCGAAGCCCGGCCCGCTGCCCAGCTCTTGGGAGTCGACCGAGGGCGGCGCGCTGGTTACGAAAGAGGGATTCGCGGAAGGCGAGTTCATCGTGCAGGATCTCTCCAGCCAGAAGCTGGTCGGAGGAGTCGTCGCGGCGACACGGCGGCATTTCGGCTCGCGCGCGGTTTCGGTCCTCGACCTGTGCGCGGCCCCCGGCGGAAAGTCCGTCGGGCTCGCCTGGGAAGGACTTCGAGTCACGGCGACGGACCTGAGCGCGTCCCGCCGCATGCTTCTCGCTGAAACGATCCAGAGAACCGGGGCGGCAGTCGAGGTCATGGCGTTTCCTGAAGACGGCGTGATTCCCGGGGGGTTTGACCTGATTTGGCTCGATGCCCCTTGCACCGGCATCGGAATCATCCGGCGCCACCCGGACATCAAATGGATCAAAGAGGAGAAGGACGTGCCATCTCTTTCCAAAATTCAGCGGGATCTTGTGACGCGCGCATGGGCGGCGCTCGCACCCGGCGGAGTTTTGGTTTACTCAGTTTGTTCAGTCCTCGACGAAGAAGGCCCAATTGCCTGGAAGGCGATTCGCGAAGAAGCCGCGGAGCCAATCGAGTGGCGTCTGGCGCCACAGGATGAGCTCGGCGGTGACGGCTTTTATGGCGTATTTCTCGTCAAAAAGCAGTGATTCGCCGAAAATCAACGTCTTCACTCGATGGTCAATTTCAGCCATCACCGGGCACTTTGTCCCCAACGGACTGGACGCAGTTTGCAATCTGATCCCTTGCAAGAGGAAATGCGGCACCAGGCATCCACTCGTAACCCATGTAAATCTGTTCTTAGGATCCCTTATACTGTGGCACACCGCCTGCAGTAGTGTCCCCTGACTCCTGGTTGCGTGTGTGTGCTGCTGAACGTTTGTTGAGGGGCGGTCAGGACGTCGTCACAAAATTTCTAAGTCTGATTCAAGCAATTACCCACCTATAACCGCTGGCCCCCGAAAGGGGGCCAGTCGGATCTATTTCTAGTTGCTCAATCTCGAAGAAAATCATGGCCCGACGACCGCTTGTCATCTCAAGTCGAACTCAGTATTGACGCATTGCGTTAATATTGGTATGAGTGTGCTCTCAGCATGAGGTCTCAACTGGGTTTTCGATCGGGGCATAGGACAATGGTGACAGGAAGTAGTCGACAGGGTCTCATTGGTCTAGCCCTGATAGCGAGCATGAGCTTATCCGGGGTCACTGAGGCTCAGGCCGGCTTGTCTCGGGGACGCGCCCTGCATCGCGTCGCTGGCGCGATCGCGGCGGGAAGTTTGTTTCTCGCGGGAACACCTGGTCATGCGGAACGACTGCAGGCAGTGGCTCCTCGCGCTTCGGAAGAGGTCGCGCTCAGGTCCTCCTCTCTGGACTTCAAGCAAGGCCATGAGACGCCCAACCATCTTCCACTGCCCGAGATCTTTGATCGCGTCGCGCGGGATACGTCTTACGGGTTGGAGCACATGAGAGACCCCGAGACCGGACTTCTCGCGGAGACCGTAGTCCTGGAGGAAAGCGGCAAGGCTGAGCTGGATTGGCGGCACCCAATGACGAACATCGGCATTGATCTGATGCTGTTGAGCGACGAGCTTTCGGGCAGCCAGAAGCGGTTCGAAACGATGGAGAAGGTCCTCGGATCGATCGAGCGATTCCCGACTTACCGGACCGAGAGCGGCGGCAAGCTTTTCTTCTGGCAGTACGTCCGCTCCGGACAGGGTTTCGAAGCTAATAACTTCGAGGTCTCCTCGATCGACAATCTCCATCTCGCGCTGGGACTTTACACAGCAAGCTCGGCACTCTCCGAACGAGGCCCCCGAGGCCGGATGCTGGGCTTGCGCGCGAAGGCTCTTTTCGAGTCGATGGACTTCGAGCCTCTACTTGAGCGTGAGACGGGACTGATTCGCTTCGCCCTGAGACCGGCGCTCGGCCCGGATGGTAAACCCACTTCCTTCGAGAAGACCGCGACTTATTCCGAAGGCGGCTCGGAGACCCGGTCGCTCGCGCCGGTCCTCTATGCTTTTCAAAAGCAGCTTCTCCGTGCGCCGCTGGGCGAGGGCTACCCCGAGCAGGTGCTCTCGAACCAGCACTACGAATTTCTCACCGGCCAGTTCGGCGGCAAGGCCGGTCGCATCCTGAAAACCTGGGACGGCGGGGCATTCCAAGTATGGTTGCCGACGGCACTCTTCGAAAACGCGTATTCGCCCACGATGCGGGCGAGCGTGAGGAACTACGCTCAGCTCGTCCTGGCGAACGCGAAAGCGAATCCTGGCCAGCCGATGGTGGCGTTCTCCGCTTGCCAGACGGGACTCGAATCCTACGGCGGGCCACTGGGGCATCCAGAGCTCATCTCAAGCCGAAATCGCGATGGTCAAGTTGCCGCATCGACGGGTGGGACTTGGGTCGCGACCCCGCATGCAGTCGTCATCGCGGCCGCGCAGAGTCCAGGCTCGTTCGCGAGCGCCCTGAAGAAACTGACGGAATGGACGGGCAAGGACGGCATCCCACTGTACGGGCAGTGGGGATTCAAAGACAGCTACACGAGCTCCGGCAAGGTCACGCCGATCAAGCTCTCGCTCGACGAGCTGTTCCTGAAGCTGGCGCTGCGTACGGCAGCCGATCCTCAAGGTGCAAGCCCCTTGACCCGGGCGATCGCGAAGGATCCGGCCGCGGACGCGGCCTTTCGGCGCTACTACGAGAAGGCCGAGGCCAGCTGGAATCGTTAAACCTCTTCCGCGTGTTTCGGGCTCAGTCTTCGTCGCGTTCGTTGTCCGCGGCTGACTTGAACTTGCGGATCAAATCGCCGCGCTGGATGCGCCTGCCAGGCAGGAGCTTCATGCGGAACGGGACTTCCGGCTCGCAGAGCAGCACTTCCATTCCACCTTCGCGCATGTCTTTGAGGGGATCGCTCACTACGCGTCTCAGATTGCGGTCTATCACGGGCGGCGCGAGCCGGGTGGGTGAGGCGAGCCAGAGGTAGGAGAATTTGGCCCACAGGCGCTCGGTGCTGAGCGCCTCGGAGAACTCCTTGAACCAGCGGCCGGGGATCTGCACCGGCACCGAGAAGTGGCACCAGTCGCGGCCTTCCGCGAGCGGACATTTCTCGGCGTGCAGGCAGGGTCCCCAGATTGACTGGCTGTCTGGCCGAAGTAGCTCGTTCTCGAAGAAGCGATCACGCAGATGCGAGAGCAATTGCGAGGATTTCTTGGCCGCGGGCTCTAGGAAGAGCAGGCCGCCTCCGCCCGCTCGCGCAATGACTTCGCTCCAGAGCGATGCGGGCGCGACTGCTTCGTCGGACGCCGCAGCTTCGTTCAGGACATTGCCCATGAGAATGAGAGAGGCCTCTTTCGGAAGACGATGCAGCGACTTCCACCAGGGCTCCACGATGAGATCGAATTGCACCTTGGGCTTGCCGTCCGCGCCGCGGAGTTTCGGAAACTGGTTGCAGAGGCTCTCGACGAGTTTGCGGCCGTCCTCAAGAATGGCGCGGCTTGTGTCAACCCAGGTGAGCTCGATCGGAGGGAGGTCGAGCCCGCCTTGCGTCGCGCGGTCCAGGAGCGCGAGGATCGCGGCGATCGAGGCCGTGCCCGGGCCCGCGCCCAGGTCGACGATGCGAATCGCCCCTGCTTCGCGGCCATGCTCGATAGCCGCGTCCATCGCGGCCGGGTGCAGCCCGAAGAGCGTGATGAACTTCGCCGCCTGCAGAGGCAGGAAATAGAGGAGGTAGGCCGAGCGGAAGCGCGGATGCTGAAAGTATGCGGGGATCTGCCGGGGGCGCTCGTCGGTGAACATCTCCGAGAGCTCTTCGATGCCTTTGAAGAAGAACTTGGCGTCATCCTTTGAGAAAGGTTTGTCCTTCCAGGTGGCTCTCGGGCTGTAGTTGGCCTTCACGAACGTCGTGACGAGCTCGTCCATGGCGAAGACCCAGGCCGCGGGGAAGCGCACGCCCTGCAGCCCAAGCTGCGCGCGCGCGGGCTTGGCGCCCGGGCCGGAGCCAGAGGCTTCCGAGAAGGAGACGCGGGCGGGCGAAGATTTGATTTTGACTGAGAGCTTGGGCCCGGTCGGAGCCGCGGATTCCGTCGGGATCTTGGCACCTCGAATAGGTGATTTTTGCCGCTTTTCGGCTGCGGAACGCGAGGATTTCGAAGATTTCTTGGGGTTGAATGCCATGGCAGGCGTCATGTTATACTTTGCAGAGCGCGCTTGCGAGCGCATTTGCCATGGAGATTACGATGGATCGTACTGGCTGGAGAAATCCCCCGCGTCCCGAAATGCCCGGAAAAACCCTCTGGAAGGGCGCTCCCGCGCACGTCTATTCCTTTTACTGCCCGCTTTGCACCGTGAATCGCAGGGTTCCGTTCCGCTCGCGCCCGGGCGGCGTGCGCCAGGTCTCGCAGGTGCTGATCACGGCGGCATTTTTCACGTTGGTTTCATGGCAGTGGTTCGAATGGAAGGGGATCGTTTCTTTCGTGCCTTTCTGGGCGATCTTCGAATTCAGCTACCGCAGCCGGATGCGCGCCTCCCTCAAGTGCCAGTCTTGCGGATTCGACCCGTTTCTCTGCCTGATCGACAAGGACAAGGCGAGGGTCGAGATCGAGGCCCACTGGCGCCAAAAATTCGCGGAAAAGGGAATTCCCTATCCGAACCAACTAGCTGAAAATTCGCCCAAAACGACCAATTCCAATGCTCCCTTGACAGCGGGT
>JAYVOO010000146.1:0-2288 GCA_043757905.1 Oligoflexia bacterium | reverse complement strand
GACCCCATGGTAGCGTGGAGCCAATGGCCCATCCTTCAACCCTTTTTCGCTTCCGGATTGATCTCTCGGATGTCGACCGCGCAGTCTACGAAGAGCTCGATTTCAGGATCGCCATGCACCCCTCCGAGAGTGAGCTCTTTCTGGTTACGCGGGTTCTGGCCTTTGTCCTCAATACTGGGCCTGGGCTCGAGTTCACGCCCGGAGGATTGAGTGATCCCGACGCACCCGCGATTCGCCGGCTGAGCGATCATGGCTCCGTCGATCTCTGGATCGAGATTGGAAGCCCGAGCGCGCGCAAGCTTCACAAGGCCGCGAAGGCCGCGCGCGAGGTCAAGGTCTACACTTACAAGGACCCAGTACTATTGCTGGAGGAGATCCGCTCGAGCGGCGTCCACCGCGCGGAGACGATCGAGATCCACTCCTTTCGCCAAAACTTTCTGCAGGAGCTCGCGGGATCTCTAAAGCGCGACAACACTTGGTCGTTCCTGAACACTGACGGAGCGCTCACGATCGGCGCGGGCAAAGCTGATGACTCGCCTTCAGTCACGGGTGAAATCTCGCGCCACTCGCTCTAGATCAGCTTATTAGTCTTGAGGTCGTCCAGCACCGAGAGCAGCTCATCGGCATTTCGGTGCGTAAGCACGGTGGGCTCAACGTAGCGGTAAAGTATGAGACCCCTGGAGTTGAGCACGAAGACCGCGCGGCTGACGCCGCCAAGCATCAGCAGGGAAGTGCAGCCATAGGCTTTGGCCGTCACTTTCCAGGGGTCGCTCAAGAGCGTGAATGCGAATTTGTACTTCGACGAGAACTCCCGATGGGAGGTAGGGGAGTTGGAGCTGATCCCGTACAGATTCAAACCGTAGCCCTGAAATTTGTCGTAGCTCTCTTGATAGCCGCAGAGCTGCTTCGTGCAGACCGCGGTGAAGTCGCCCGGGTAAAAGGCCAAGAGCGCCGGCCCGGCTTGAACGACGTCCACCAGGCGCACTTCCCTGCCCGTATCGGCTTCCAAGCAGAAGTCGGGAGCGGGCTTTCCGACGATTGCGCCCTGGCCCTTCATTTTCTGTTGCGGTTCGGTAGGAGTGCTCATCTAGTTTATGAAATTACCACGCCGGCACGCTACATGTCGCTAAAATTGCTGGGAATACTGCCTTTCTTTAACGCGGGCGATTGCGCTTCAGCTGCACCCACCCATGTGGTAGCCTTCCTACAACACTCGAGAGAGAAGGAGCTTCTTATGGCGACTCCCAATAGAGCCACACAAGGAAAGCGCGAACGCGAACGCGCCGCTAAGGAAAAAAAGGCGGACAAACTCGATAAGCGTAACTTCCGCAAGGAACAGAAAAAGACTCGCGCCGAAGGCATGGGCGGCGATGACGGATTCGATCCCGATCTAGCTGGAATCGTCGCCGGGCCGCAGCCTCAGTTAGTCGATTGAGCCTAGAGTGAGCCCAGAGTGAGCCAAGACTCAGCAGGCAGCACCACGATCCTCGGCCGGATCCTGAACCCGCCCAGTTACGGATTCGAAAAGAACGGCAAGTTCTATCGCCCTTCCGGCCAGGAGATTTGGTCCGAGTTTCTTTCGCGCATGAACTTCGTCCGTTCCCGGAAAAACTGGCTCGCGTTTTTCGGCTGGGCAACTTCGCTCGTATTCGCCGTGCCCCTCGTGCTCTTCTTCATGTACCACTTCAGCTGGTGGCTCGTGCTCGCGGGCTTTCTCTACAGCATGGTCGCGCTCGGAAGCCATGGCACCTTTTGGCTGCACCGGTATTCGACCCATCGCGCTTTCCAGTTCCGGAATGGTTTTGTCCGCGAGATTTGCCGGAACCTCGTGGTCAAAGTGGTGCCCGAGGAAACGTACGTGATCTCGCATCACGTGCATCACCAGTTTCCCGAAAAAGCGGGAGACCCCTACAATGTCCAGGGCGGTTGGCTCTATTGCTTTCTCGCCGACGCCAACCATCAAGCGATCCACCACGACCTCTCTGAGAAGGACTACTCGCAGCTCTGCAAGCTGATGAAGCACACGGGCGTCCACCTGAACAGTTATGCCCAGTATCGCCGCTGGGGGTCGCTCTGCCATCCCGTGCGCGCGGTCGCGCACTATGCGCTCAATTGGGCCGCTTGGTACGGCGTGTTCTACTTTCTGGGCGGGCACGCACTCGCGCTTGCGCTCTTTGGATTCACTGGCGTTTGGGCGATCGGCGTACGCACGTACAACTACGACGGACACGGCCGCGGGATCGACCGCCGGCAGGACGGCATCGACTTCAATCAGGACGATCTCTCCA
>JAYVOO010000145.1:0-8408 GCA_043757905.1 Oligoflexia bacterium | reverse complement strand
GGGAGCCGTGATGCAGATCCCGAGGCTCACGTAAGTCTCAGAGAGCTCGATTGTCTTGAGGTAGCCGATCTCTAGGCCTAACGAGCGGATCGGAGACTTGGCTTTCAGGCCGGTCGCGTCCTCGACATTAATGTGCACGAGCTGGCAGGAGCGCCACCAAAACGGCTTGTCGTTCACGTAGACGGTGACGGCGCCGATCAGGGCGAGCGCCGCGACCGTGAAGACTCCGACTTTCAGCTGGGTTTTCCCGGTTGATTTGCCTGTATCGCTCATAAATTTATTTTAGGTGAACCTCAGTTTTGTGATCCCGAAGGGCAGGAGCGACGTCAGCACGTAATCGCTCAACAGGATGGTCAGGAAACTCGCGACGACGGTGGTGCGCGTGGCGAAGCCGACAGCCCGAGCGCCGCCCGAAACACGAAAGCCGCAGAAGCAGCCGATCCACGTGAGGACCAGACCGAACGCGGCCCCTTTCACCAGGCAATGGATCACTTCGATTGAGTCGACGACTTTAGCGAACTGACCCCAGAAGATCGGGCCCTCGAGTCCCATGATCCCGCAGGCAACCAGAGAGGCTGCGATCGTGCCCATGACGCAGAAGAAGATCGAAAGAAGCGGGACCATCACGATGCCGGCAAGCACGCGAGGCGTGACTAGGTACTCGATCGGATCGATGGCCATGACCTCTAAAGCGTCGATCTGCTCGGAAACCCGCATGCTGGCGATTTCGGCCGCCATCGCAGCGCCCGCTCGGCCCGTTACCATGATCCCTGTCATCACTGGCCCGAGCTCGCGGAAGAGCGAGACTCCGACGCTGCCGCCCAGGAGCGCTTCCGCCCCGAACATATGGAAAGAAACATAAAGCTGATAGCCTAGCACAGCACCCATGAAGAGCCCAGCAACCAGCACCACGCTCAGGGAACTGACACCGATGAACTCGCACTGCTGAAGGAACAGTCCCCGGCGCCGCCAGATCTGAGAAAGCGATTTCAAAGTCTCCCAAACAAACTGAGAAAAATCCCCCAGAGTAGTGATAGAAGAACTTAAGAATTCGGTGAATGCTGCGGAAGTCGGCATGAGCCCCAGTTAAGACCAAAAGTAGCGGTATTACAACGATTGATCGCCTTCACTTCAGAAGAGAATCGATTCAAGTGAGATCCTTTTCGCATTTTATACTGCGCCGAGCCGGATGGGTGGCCGTTATCGGGACTTTGCTCGCGTTCGCGGGCGCATATTACTCCGTCCTGCTCTTCAAGAATCTCCGCACGGACTTCGAGGAGCTGCTTCCGACTACCGCCCGAAGCGTTGTCGACCTGGCCGAGGTCAAAAGCCGGTTGGAGTCGATCGACAATCTTTCCGTCCTCATTTTCTCTGAGCATCCCGCAGAAAGTCGGAAGTTTGTCGTCGATCTGAGCGCTCGCCTCAAGAACGCCCCTAAAGACGTGATCGCGAGTGTCGAGTACAAGATCGACGAGGAGCTGCGCTTCTTCAAGTCTCGACAGGCTCTCTTCATGGATCCGAACGACTTGATCCACCTGCGCTCCTACATCCGGGACCGCATCGGTTACGAGCGTGAGCTTTACAATCCACTGAACATCTTCAACGGCCGGGAGCTGACCGAACCTCGATACGACTTCAACAGTCTCAAGGACCGTTACAAAGGCTCGCTCGCCACCTACGAGCGCTTTCCCGGCGGTTTCTATGCCACCCCCGACGAGAAGAAGCGCGCCATCCTCGTCTACCTGCCCGGCGGCACGGGAGGCATCGGTGCGAGCCACCGGCTGAAGGATGAAGTCGAAAAGGCTGTCCTCGAGCTGAAACCCAAGTCCTATGCGCCGGACATCGAGGTGAAGTACACGGGCAGCGTCCAGGACGGGCTCGAGGAGCACGCGGCGCTGATCGCGGATCTCGAGCTCTCGACCGTCGTCGTCGGGATTATTGTCTCGTTCGCGATGTGGATCTTCTTCCGGAACATCCCCGCGACCATTGCCCTCGTGGGCAGCCTCTTCATGGGCACTTTCTGGACGTTCGGGATCTCCTACTTCGCCGAAGGTTACTTGAATGCGAACTCGGCCTTCCTGGGAAGCATCGTCATCGGCAACGGGATCAACTTTGGAATCATCTATCTGGCCCGGTATCTTGAGGAGCGCCGCAACGGCCGCGGCAATACGCGCGCGACGCTCATTTCGATCCGCTCAACCTCGCTCTCCACGATGACTGCCGCGCTGGCCGCGGGCCTCTCTTACGGATCGCTGGCGCTGACGAGCTTCCGAGGCTTCAAGCAGTTTGGAGTGATTGGCCTGATTGGGATGGTACTCTGCTGGATCAGCGCGTTCACCTTGATGCCAGCCTATCTGACCCTCATGGACCGCCTGCGTCCGCTCGTCCGGCGCGGCGAGAGGCCGCCCCGAACCTGGATCGGCGACGGAATGGCGGCGCTGGTCTCCCGTTTTCCGCGGCCAATCTGGTACGCTTCCGTCCTGCTCCTGATCGCCTCGATCGCGACGTTCCCTCGCTACAGCCCCGACATCATCGAGACGAACTTAGGCAAGCTCCGGAACAAAGCAAGCCTTGAAACGGGTTCCGCTTTTCTTTCGCGCTATATCGACGAGATCTTTCAGCACTACCTCTCGCCGATGGTGATCCTGCCCAAGTCTTTGGACGACGCCCGCAAGATCGCCGCTCTCCTGAAGGAGAAGCAAGCGAAAGAAGGCAAGGAGAGCTTGATCGCCTCCGTGCAGATGCTCGATGACTTCATCCCAAAAAATCAGTCAGTCAAGCTCGGCGAGCTATCCAAGATCCGCCGAGAGCTGCCGCCCAAGATCGTGCAGCGGCTCTCCGAGCAAGACCAGAGGCGCGTTGGCGACTTCCTGAACAACGCGGTCCTCGAGCGGCTCGAAACTGAGGCGCTCCCCGATCTGGTACTCAGCAAGTTCCGTGAGAAAGACGGTTCGGTCGGCAAGTTAGTCCTCGTCGAGCCACCCCTCACTCAAGCGCTTTGGGTGGGCGAGAATCTGATGAAGTTCATCGGCGAGATCCGCGAGACCGCCGATTCCGTCGCACCCGGTACTCCGATCGCGGGCGGCCTGGCCGTCACCTCGGACATGCTCGTCGCCGTATCGAAAGACGGCCCGAAGGCTACGCTCTTCGCGTTCTGCGCGGTCGTGCTGCTCGTCGTCCTCCTGTTCCGGAACCTCCAGATCATCTCGCTCTGCCTCTTCTCGCTCATCCTGGGCATGATTTGGCTCGCGGGAATCATCCTGGGTTTCCAGCTGAAGATCAATTTCCTGAACTTCATCGCTCTCCCCATCACCTTCGGCATAGGCATCGACTATGGGGTCAACATCTTCCAGCGCTACCGTGAGGAGCAGGCGGGTGGAATTCTCAAAGTGATCCGCAACACCGGCAGTGCGGTCATGCTCTGCAGCTTTACAACCGTCGTCGGTTACGGCTCGCTCCTCATTGCCGGCAACCAGGGTTTCGTCAGCTTCGGAAGGCTCGCCGTCGCGGGAGAGCTGACCTGCCTGGCTGCCGCGCTCTTCTCTCTGCCTGCGTTCCTGCTCTTGCGCGCGCGAAAACGCGGCCTGGCCTAAGCACTAGGAAGCCACTAGGAAGCGCTGCCGCTAGAATCTTGACGCCATCCTCGAGGAGACGCGACTCATCTTGCGGGTTGACCCACCTCTGCGGCCCACCCAAAATAGTGGGCCCCAAGCGGAGCGTCTACGGCTCGAACGGCGTCTTGATCTCCCTGATCCGGCGCTCGAAGCCCCAGAACGCCCTCCCTGACCTCGTCATTTTCGGCGTGCCCGGTAAGTTCACCGGCTACTTTCCCGGTTGGTCGAAAGCCGCGCTCGGCCGATCCGCTGGACACGCCCGACATCAACTTCCATTACTTCGACGAAGGCAACGATGCCGCCGGCGAGGATCTCGAGTGCCTGCTTGAGGGCGTCCGAGTCGCGCGCGCCGAAGTATCACCCGGTCCGGGCATCCAGACGGACGCGCAGCTTCGGCAGTTCATCAAGGACGCAGCCAAAGCACCCGCTCAGCGGACGTGAAGCGGATCGCTCGCCTCTTCATCGTCTCCGACGCTTAAGGAACTCGTGAGAGCGGAGGCGCGAGTGCGGAGAGCCTTCGCCTCGCGCTCGCGGATGATCTTGGATACCGCGTAGAGGCGCTCGAGCGCCGAGAGGTTGGAAAGCACCGCGATCAGCGCGACCGCCGCGACCATCGGATGGCCGACCGCGATCGGGTACTCGCGAATCGTCTCGAACCAGGGAATCGTGATCGGCGAGAGCGCAGCACCGAGGATCAGGTAGATCGCGCGCTCAGGCCGGCGCATATTACCTTTGGGAGGCTCGATCTGCAGCGCTTCGGCTTTCGCGGTCGAATAGCTCACCATGAACGAGCCCACGAGCGCCGCGAGCGCGAGCAATAGCAGGCTCGGGATCTCGCGGTAATAGATGATTAACCCGCCCAGAAAAAAGAATTCCACGTAGCGGTCCACGGTCGCGTCCAGTACCTCGCCCGCGTCCGACGAGCGATCCGTCATGCGGGCCACCAGGCCGTCGAGCGCGTCGAAGACTGCGGAGAAGGTGGCGAAAAAAGCACCGAAGCCGAAATGGCCGACCGAGAGGCAGGCGCCCGAAAGCACTCCGAAGATCAAGGACGACCAGGAGATCGCGTTCGGGGAGATATGGCAGAGAACTAGGAAGCGCGCGAGCGGCTGGAAGAACCAGTAACCGCCCTGCATCACATCCTTGGAAAGCAGCGAGCTGCCGCCTTGACGCTCGACGCGGTCGAACTGGACTTTACCGCGCATGAGCGTGCGAATCCAGTAGGCCAGAGCCACGAGGCCGGTCGCCGTGAACAGCACTAAGGCAAACGCCAGATCCTGATTCATAGAGCGTGGTTCTCCTAACCCAATCCTAACCGAGAAGACTCAAAAAGGCTAAGTTCCTCTGCGGGACCTGGGCCTAGAGCTCTTCGCCTTCATCGACGCCGTAATAGGTCAGGCCGAGGTGATTAATGAGCTCTTCGCCCGTGAAGAAACGGAGCGTGTTTTCGAGCTTCAACAGCTGCACCGAAAGATCGTGCTCGGGCGTCAGGCCTTCCTTCACGACCGGAGCCTTAAAGTAGAACGAGAGCCATTCCTGGATGCCGCGCATGTTTGCACGAGAGGCCAAGTCCATGAAAAGCGCCAGGTCGAGGACCAGGGGCGCCGCCAGGATCGAGTCGCGGCAGAGGAAGTTCACCTTGATCTGCATCGGGTAACCGAGCCATCCAAAGATGTCGATATTGTCCCAGCCTTCTTTGTTGTCACCGCGAGGCTTGTAGTAGTTGATGCGCACGACGTGATGGATGTCGCTGTAGAGATCAGGGTACTTCTCGGCCGAGAAGATGTCGGAGAGCACGCCGCTCTTGGAGACTTCCTTGGACTTGAAGGAGCCCGGGTCTTCCAACACTTCACCGTCGCGGTTGCCGAGGATGTTAGTGGAGTACCAGCCGGCGACACCCAGCTGGCGGTTGCGCAGGCCGGGCGCGATGACGGTCTTCATGAGCGTCTGGCCAGTCTTGAAATCCGAACCGCAGATCGGCGTTCCCATCTCGATCGCGAGCTCCTGCAGGCAGGGCATCTCAACCGAGACGTTCGGGGAGCCATTGGCGTACGGAACGTGCTCCTTGAGCGCGGCGTAGGTGTAGATCTGCGAAGGCGCGATCGCGGGATCATTGTTGCGCAGGCCTTCTTCGAAGGACTTCAGCGTCGCATGCACGGCGGTCGCGGGCGTGTACACTTCCGTGGACGCGCACCAGACCATCACGGCGCGGTCGCAGCCGTTGTCCTTGATGAAGTTGCGGATGTCGGCGCGGAGCTGCTCCGCGAGATCCATCTTGTTCTTGCCCTTCTTCACGTTCGGGCCTTCGATGCGAGTGATGAACTGCCGGTCGAAAACGGCTGCCATCGGCTTGATCTTGGAGAGCGGTTCCTTGAGCTGCTCAAGGAGCTCCTTATCGAGAACCTTGGCATGAGTCGCCGCCTCGTACGCGTTTTCGGGAAAGAGATCCCACCCGCCGAAGACGATATTCTCGAGGCTCGCCAGCGGCACCATGTCGCTGACCTTCTTGAAACGGTTCTCAGTGCGCTTGCCGAGACGGACCTGACCCATCTGAGTATAAGAGCCGATCGGTTTCGCGATGCCGCGCTTGATCGCTTCGACGCCCGCGAAGAAAGTCGTGGCGACCGCACCCATTCCCGGGGTCAGCACGGCGAGTTTTCCAGTGGCAGGCTTGATCTTCAGATCGGTCTTTGGGGTCATCGAATGAGCTCCTTACGGCGGTTGTCGTGTGAGGATGTGTTTAGTTGACTTGCCCGCTTTAGGCAAGGGAACAACGCGGTCGGCAATAAACTATGACTCATTAAGTCAGAGCTGAATAACCCTGAAGTGGCAGCTCGCGGCAAGCATCTTGCGTAGAGCGGTAAGCTTGCGAAATGAGCTCGATGCATAGGTACGATTCCTGAGCTTCTTTGCCAACGAACTCGTCCGTCTCGATGGCCCTTTTGAACTGGTCGAAAAGGGAGTTGAACCAGCTGACATGGCTTGCGTCCATCCAATGGGAGGCGATCGAGCGTTTCTCGACCTCCCATTTCACCGCTCCTTGCGCGACGTCCGGGCCGTCCGTCGCATGCATGACGGCGAGCTGGAGATCGTCGTCGTCGACGGTAATTGCTCCCCGCTCTCCTTGGATCGTGTACATGACTTTGCGGACGCCGGCGGTCCAGGACAGATGCACGTGCGCGAGGCCCGTCGGAAAGGTCAACACGGCCGAGAAATTATCTTCCGTATCGTAGGTCTCAGGCTGCAGGTTCGCCATCTTCGCAGTAACCGCCGTCGGATAAGCGCCCAGCCAGTCGAAGGTCAGGTAAAACGTATGGCTGCCGTGGTCCATCGCGATGCCGCCGCCAGAAGTCTTCTGGTCGCGGCGCCAGTGCGTGCGCCACTCGGGCACTCCCTTAGCGTGGGTATTGCGGTAAGTGTTCAGGGTCAGCGAGCGCACGCGACCGATCCGACCGCTTTCGATGATTTCGCGAATCGCGCGCACGACGGGCGCGTGCTTGTAATTATGGCAGGGAAAGAGCACGCGTTTGGCTCTTTTCGCGTGATCGAGCAAATCGCGGGCCTCTTCGAGCGTCGTCGTCAGCGGCTTCTCGCAAAGCACGTGCAGGCCCCGGTCGAGCGCGGCGTGGGCGATCTTCGCGTGGTCGCAGGGCGGAGTGGAGATGTCCACGAAGTCGAGGCGCCCCTTCCCGTCGGACATCTCCTGCTCAAGGAGCGTCTGGTAATCGGAATAGATCCGGGCGTTCGGGAGCGTGGCTTTCGCGGCCGCGCGCCTGGCTTCGCAGATATCCGCAACCGCGACGATCTCGGTGTCCGAGCGCTCGAGATAAGCGGGGATATGGCCCTTGCCCGAAATAAACCCGTACCCGATTACCGCGCCTCTCAGCTGATTTGCCATGTCTGGTTACTTACACGCGCCCGCGGCCGATGGCAATTGTCAGGAGTTACGGCCATTGCTATGCTCCCGCACATGAGCTCTGCTAAGCCCGAACTGACTCCTGCCCGCATTGAATCCTACAGCCCGACCGAGATGCTCCTGACTTGGACCAACGGGGACGAGTTCGCCGTGCCTTACATCGAGCTTAGGTACTATTGCCCATGCGCCGGCTGTATCGACGAAAACTCCGGCCGCCGCACTGTCGTCAAAGAAGAACTGAATCCGGAGGTCAGGCCGACTGGCGTGCAGCTGATCGGACGCTACGCCGTCCAGATCGACTGGAGCGACCGCCACAACACGGGGATGTATCACTTCGAACGGCTTCACGAGATCTCGGAGAAACAGGGCCGGAGGCTCAAGTGATCCGCCTTGCACTCTTGGCGCTTGCGCTCGCCTTCTCCGCGACTTCGTCCGGCCCGGCGCGAGCCTCGGACGAGAAGAGCGCGAACTGCAGCGAGCTCCCCTCCGGCACTACCAGCTGGAATAGGAGCGCCTCGGGATGCAAAATCCCAGCGACCCCAGAATCATCGCCTCATGCCGCGAAGCCGATGAAAGGCTGGGAACTTTACAGTTGGCGGGACGCGGGTGAATGGCGCTATTCCCTCCTCTCGGGTACGAATCGGATGAAGTCGGCGGCCGAACTCAAGGTGTCCGCGCTCCGCGACCTGGATGAAGCCGAAAAAAAGATTCGCGCTCTGCCCGCGGGCGCAGAGATTTTCTGGAACCTGCCTGGCGCCGCGGACCATCTAAGCGAAAGTTTGAAACTGGAGCGTCCTCCGCGAAACTCGCAGGAATCGCGCAAGATCCGCGGGCTCGCGAAAAAGCTCCGTCTCAAGCTTACGGACTGAATGCGCCCA
>JAYVOO010000144.1:0-2302 GCA_043757905.1 Oligoflexia bacterium | reverse complement strand
ATAACTGGGCCGTGAACGACGTGGATCCAACCTCAATGCCGGCGGCCGCTCTGCATCCGTGTCTACGGTGTGGAGCGTGCTGTGCAATTTTCCGCGTGTCCTTTGAGTCCTCGGAGATTTCTCCTGAGAGTTTAGATGTTCCCGCCGCGTTTACGATCGCGGGTGATCCTGGCAGTTCGTTGATGAAGGGAACGGAGCGGGACTTCCGTATCCGATGTGTAGCCCTAAGTGGCCAGGTGGGTAAAAACGCAACTTGCTTGATCTATGAAAGACGCCCGAGCCCGTGCCGTAAGTTTGAGGCGAGCTTTGCCCACGGCGTGCGCGAGCCCCGTTGTGATGAGGCTCGGGCGGGTCATCGGTTGCCGCCGCTGACGTTACAAGACTATGATGGTGTGCGTAATTTCAGAAAATATTCAGATGCAAAACCTTTTTCGGTCCCGGAGTTCGGCGAGTTAGAAACTATCTAAATTACTTCCAAATGTTTTTTTGTTTACCGAGTAAAGCATCCGTCGGTGCGTACGACGGGGTTAATCTCTGCGGATGTCCTGATGTGCTGTACGTTAGACGTAGGCTTTGGCGACCCTGATCGGGTAAATAAAATCCCATCCGTCGAGCAAACGCTCACGAGCAAGCTGAAGGCGGTGAGTGATCATCTGAAATGGATGTTTCTAGACCTCTTGGAAGGGAGATCGAGAATGTCGTCCCATGCTCAGAGGAGCTCTTAACGGACGATTTTCCGCCATGTGCCTTGGCGAGTCCTTCAACCAAAGTGAGTCCGATACCCCACCCTTTCTGATTGCTTTGACTCGCATCCGCTGAGCGCTTGAAAAGCTTGAACAGATCCTCTTGGTCCCTCGGAGCAATCGGATTTCCTACATTATGCACGGCGACTTCAACCTGTTCGCTACGGTCTTCGATGCTAATCGAGATCGGCGTTCCTGGGGTTCCGTACTTCACTGCGTTTCCGGCCAGATTTTCAATCATCCGTCGGAGGGCTAGACAGTCCCATGCGCCACGGATGTGATCCCTGCCAGAGAAGACGAAGCGGTTGCCATGCACGCTTGATAGGTCCTCGACCGTCTCGCGTGCGATTGCCGAGAGGTCGCATTCCTTGATTTCAAGCGGTACTGGTTCTCCCGCTTTGATGCGGGTAACATCGAGCAGGTCTCGGATCATCTCGTCGGCGCGGCCCATGTTCTGAACAATCCTGGCCGCGAGCTTGTGGACATAGGAGGGGTCGTCCGCCTTTCGAATGAGCAGCTGCGCGCTCATCTGCGCGGCTGTTAGCGGAGTGCGCAGGTCGTGAGACAAAGCGGCAACGAAATTCTCCCGAAGATCTCGCTCGAGGGTGAGTTCCTCGACTTTCGAGCGCATCTCGGCGGCCCTCCGTTCGAGTTGCTTAACGAGCTCTCCGCGTTCACGGTGCGCCGACTGTAAATTCCTTCGGGTCTCGTCCAAGGTCAGGGCGAGCGTCTGCGCTTTCGTGGTCGACTCTTGCATCGCGGCCAGCTGTCCATTCGCGAAGACAAGTGCTTGCTCCGCTCGTAGGCTCGCGGCGACCAATGGGAGAAGCAGGAGAAATTCCGAGGTCAGCTCACGCTCAGGTTGGCCACCGCAAACGACTAGGAGCGACCCGTCGGCAGATTGCAACCCTGTGGTGGATGTGGGTGTCCGCGTGCCCGGGGATACCAGTATCGCGACGTGCGGAGAGCTGAGGGCGACCTGACTCAGGAAGCTTCGCCATTCCAACCCACCCGGCAAAGTCTGCGGGAATCCCGGCGCGGGGACGTATTTTCTGAGTGCGGAGTCCTGGAGAAAAAGAAGGACCTCTTCCACTCCTAGAAGATTAGCCAGTCGCACCTCGAAATCCGCGCGAGTCGCTGGGTCCGTCAGTCCCAGGCAGATTGAAAGGATCCTCGCGTTCATTCAGCTCACTCCGGGATGATGCAGACGACGGCTGTGCAATTGTGAAATCCGCTGAACTGGCCCTGAACACGAGCCACTTGTCCGTAACTGTTGCATCCGGCATAGGTGACCGAAGCACCCAAGGTTTTCTGTAACACACCGAGCTCGAGCCCGAAGTCTTTGCCCATGCGAAGTCTCGTCGCGACGCAATCGAAAAACAGCGCTGATTTTGGAGCATTTCCCTGTAAGGCGCCCAGGGCGCTGCGAACTGCCGACTCAGCGGCGGCCGCGGAGGAGTTGCTTGAAGCTTTCATGATCGAAACCACCCCACCGGTAGGTATATCGGAGGCGCAGAGTATCGAGCCATCCTGTTTGATCGCCAGCGGGACGCGTAGCT
>JAYVOO010000143.1:0-2305 GCA_043757905.1 Oligoflexia bacterium | reverse complement strand
AAGACGGTGGAAAGCCAGCTCACGATGATGGACCTCGTGGACATGTACGTGAAGATCAATGCCGAGGCCGAGAAAGACCCGACGATCGAAGAGGAAGCCAAGCTCGCGTTCCTGAAACTCGAGCAGGGGGACCCTGCGGTCACTGCGCTCTGGAAGAAATGCGCGGACGTCTCGATCCAGGAATTCGAGCGTGTCTACAAGCGCCTCGACGTCCGCTTCGACCACATCTGGGGAGAAAGCTACTATAAGGACCAGCTTCAGCCGCTGCTCACAGCCCTCCGCAACCGAAAGCTTTTGATTGAGAGCGAAGGAGCTTGGATCGTGCCGGTTACGGACCTCGAAGGCAAGGAGCTCCCGCCGTGCATCCTGCAGAAGAGCGATGGCGCGACGATCTACGCCACGCGCGACGTCGCGGCCGCGACCTACCGCTACGAGAAGTTCGGCTTCGACCGCATGACTTACATCGTGGGCGGCGAGCAGCGCCTGCATTTTCAGCAGGTTTTCTCCGTCCTCCGCCAGATGGGCTGTGAATGGGTCGCCAAGTGCGAGCATGTGCCCACGGGCCTGTACAGGTTCAAAGACGCGAAGATGTCCACGCGCAAAGGCAATTTCGTCACCCTCGAGGAAGTGCTCGCGCTTGCCAAGGAGCGCGTGACAGAACTCATGCGCGCGCGCTCGGAGGCCAAATCACAAGAAGCCGCGAGCGCCGCAAGCGACGCTGCCCAGCTCGCGACTGCGGATCCGGCCGCGTTCGCTGCCACGACCGAGGCGGTTGCAGTCGGCGCGGTCGTCTTCCATGACCTGCACACCGACCCCGCGCGCGATGTCGAATTCGACGTCGAGCGCGTCGTCGACTTCGAAGGCGAAACCGGCCCCTATCTCCAGTACGCTCACACGCGCTGCCTGAGCATCCTCAGAAAAGCGCGCGAGACGGAACAACTGAAGTCCGATACAGTCCGCTACTCCATGACGCTCGTAGCGAAGCTAGGAAAACCGGAGGAAGTCGCGCTCGTCAAGATGCTGGGCCAGCTGCCGCTTCACCTCGAGCGCACTCTGACTTTCGCCAAAGCCAGCCAGCTCGCGCACTACTTGATCGACGTGACCAAGGCTTTCAGCGCGTTTTACCGCGAATGCCGTGTCCTGGGCGAGGCTCCCGAAGTGACTGCCGCGCGGCTAATGCTCGTGGAGTCGACTCGCCGGGTTCTTGCCCAAGGTCTCGGGCTTCTGGGAATTCCGCTGCCGGATCGAATGTAAGACCGGGCAGGCACTCGGCCACTTTTCCGACTCGCGCGAGCTCCATGACCAAAACGTCATCGATCGCTTCCTGGGCGATCATGCGGCCCGGAATTTTGTGGTTCTTACGAAGCAGACGATTGCGGCGCAGGCAGCGCTCGTAGAAAAGCGCGAGCGACTCGAGATCCTCCTGGACGATCGCGTAAACCCAGGGTGGGATCGACTCGTTCTCGAGTAGCGTCTCGGTCAAATGCACGAGCAGCGTCGAGCTCGTTCCGTTCAGGAATGCTTTGAGCGGCTTGAGGAGACGTGCGGGAATATCGAGCGTGTAAAGATAGGCGGGCTTGCGGCGCGTGAGCTTCTGTGGGTACTCGAAGCGTTCGAGTTTAGAGTCGAGCGCCCATAGGAGCCGGAGCAGCGCCATATAACCCTTGCGTACGGTGCCCCTCCCCTTGAACGCGCCGTAAACCAGATCTCCCATGGGCTTCGGGTTGCAGGTCAGGCGGAAGCGCACGGTAGAGCTCCTGGCCTCCTCGAGTTCGCCCAGCCAGCGAAGGCCGACAAGATAGTATGAATCGGGGCTCGTATTGACGACATTGAAGCTGGGTTTCAGCTCGCGCAGGAGTTTGTTCTCCCGAAGTAACGCGTCCTTCTCGCTCGCGCATTCCTCCCAGCGAATCGATTGCACGAGCCTCAGCATGCGAAGAACCTTGCGGGAGTCCTGCTCAGGCTTGGCGCGTCTGTAGGAGTAGAGCCGCGCGCGCAGGTTCTTAGCCTTGCCGACATAGAGGATGCCCTCGGCCACGCCGATCATATAATAGACGCCAGGCGTCTTCGGGATCGCGCGGAAGAACTCCTTGCCGAAGCGCCCTTCGAGCGGGTTCTCGTAAGGGAAAAGCCGCTCCTGGCGCGGAAAGAGCGGGCCATCCACAGTCTGGACGCCCTCTACTGGCGTGAATTCGGGGTCATCGGGTTTTCCGGGCTCGGTCGCCATCGAGCGCCCACCTTAACAGATTTGACAAATTTCGGGCGGCTCACTAGCGTCCGGCTCATGCCAAGCTTCAATCGCCTC
>JAYVOO010000142.1:0-2311 GCA_043757905.1 Oligoflexia bacterium | reverse complement strand
ACAAATTTAATTACGCAGTTCCCCAAGCTGACGATCAAGAAGAACGACCAGGTCCAGGTGATCTCCGGTCGCGACAAGGGCAAGACCGGCAAGGTTCTCCTGGTCGACTCGAAGAAGCTTCGCATCACGGTCGAGAAGGTCAACTTGGTCAAGCGCCACACAAAGCCAACCCAGGGGAATCCTCAGGGCGGGATCGTGGAAAAGGAAATCGCTCTCCACTATTCGAAGGTTCTGCTCTTCTGCACCAAGTGCAACAAGGGTGTCCGCCACGGCTTCAAGCTCCATGAGCATGGGAAAAGCGAAAAAGCCGCAGCCAAGCCAGCGAAGGGCGCCAAGGGCGCAGCTGCCGCGGGTAAGGTTCAGGCCAAGATCAGGATTTGCAAAAAATGTGGAGAAAGTCTCAACGCGGCTTGAGCCGTATGGAGATAAAGCCAGTTGGACCCAGTCCGCTGGTGTGACTTAAGACTCGGAGGATTTAGCTCGTGGTAGCAAAAGACGATAACGAAGCAGGCAAAGAAGTCAGCGCTGAAGAGCAGGCCCTCCGGGCCGCCAAGGCAAAGACCGACGCCAAGAAGGCCTCAGCCGACCAGGCTCGCTCCAAGGCGAAGAAGGCTAAGGAAGACGCCGCAGCATCCGCTGTCAAGATCGCGGGCCCCGGCGAAACGAAAGTTTCTCCGGCCAAGCCCACGCGGTTGAGCGTCCTTTACAAGACTAAGGCGGTGCCGGCGCTCATGAAGGAGTTCCAGTTCAAGAACCCGATGCAGGTTCCCCACCTTTTGAAGGTCACCGTGAACTGCGCCGTCAAGGAAGCAGTCGCGAACCCAAAAGTCCTGGACGGCACGTTCGAGGAAATCCTCGCGATCACCGGCCAGAAGCCCGTCATGACCCGTTCCCGCAAAGCCATCGCAGCTTTTAAGGTGCGTAAGGGCAACGCGGTCGGCGTGATGGTCACTCTGCGCCGCGCCCGCATGTACGAATTTATGGATCGCCTGATGAACGTCGCGCTCCCTCGTGTCCGCGACTTCAAGGGCGTGAACCCTAAGGGATTCGACGGCCGCGGGAACTACTCTCTCGGTATTCGCGAACAGATCATTTTCCCTGAAATCAACTACGACAAAGTGGACAAGGTCCGCGGCATGACGATCACCATCGAGACGTCGGCCAAGACTAACGAACATGCGCGGTCGCTCCTTCAAGAGCTCGGCATGCCGTTCCGCAAGTAAAGGAGATCGAAATTGTCTAAAAAGTGCAAACTTGTAAAGATCGGTGCGACTCCAAAATTCAAGGTTCGTACCCGTAACCGCTGCCCACTCTGTGGAAGGCCCCGCGCGTTCATGCGCAAATTCAATATGTGCCGCCTCTGCTTCCGCGGACTCGCATTGAAGGGTCAGCTTCCCGGCGTCACGAAGTCCAGCTGGTAATGACCAGGCCGGGCTTCGGGCCCGGCCGAGATTGAGGTTTAAGAGGATAAGATTATGGCAATGACAGATCCAATTGCAGACTTGTTGACCCGGCTGAGAAATGCAGCGAAGGAAAAGCATGAGAAGCTGGAAGTTCCCGCTTCGCGCTTGAAGGCGAACATCGTTCGCGTTCTCAAGGAGGAAGGTTACATTAAGAACTTCCGACTGATGCGTGAAGAAGGCCGTCCAGTCATCAAGGTTTACCTGAAGTACACCGAAGCCGGTGCCAGCGTGATCCAGGGGATCAAGCGCATCAGCCGCCCCGGCCTCCGCCGGTACACGGGATACGACAATATGCCCCGTCCGCTCAGCGGCGCGGGCATCGCGATCGTGTCCACCTCCAAAGGCGTCACGACGGGGCAACGCGCCCGCGTCGAGAAAGTCGGCGGAGAAATTTTGTGTGAGGTTTGGTGATTTATGTCACGCGTAGGTAAGGTACCTGTCAAAGTTCAGCAGGGCGTAAAGGTCGACATCAAAGACGGCCTCGTTAAAGTTGAAGGCCCGAAGGGTAAGCTTTCGCATAAGCTGCCCCGCGGGATCTCCGCAACGCTCGAAAACGGCGTGATCACGGTCAGTCGCGATGATACTGTTTCGGGCGCCTCGGCGCTGCACGGTCTCACTCGCACGCTGGTTCACAATATGGTTCATGGCGTTCATGTGGGCTTCTCCAGAGAGCTCGATATCGTCGGCGTCGGTTACCGCGCAGCCATCAAAGGCAATGTCCTTTCGATGACCCTCGGTTTCTCGCATCCGGTCGATTACGAACTTCCGGTTGGAATCACTGGCAAAGTGGACACGAACACGCACGTCACGGTGACGGGCGCTGATAAGATGCTTGTTGGCATGGTAGC
>JAYVOO010000141.1:0-2312 GCA_043757905.1 Oligoflexia bacterium | reverse complement strand
GAACTGGCGGGCACGGTCCGCGTCGCCCATCTCGGTCCAACGCTTGAACTCGTCCTCTGCCAGGAAGCTCGCGGCGGGTGGCAGAGGTTCCAGAGCCGCGTTGTCCGGCAAGAGCCAGCAATCGACGGCGTCGTCGGAAGGTACGCTCAGGCGAAAGCCGCGGCGGGACTCGATTTCGCTTTCTTGCCGGAGCCTGACAGCAGTCACGTGCCGATCATCTCCCAAACGGCCCTTCGCGAAAAGAACTGTTTGGGCAGCAAGTGTTCCGGCGGGAACCGCTTACTCGCACTCAGACTTCGAGAGGTCCTTGCCGGCAAGATAGCCTTCGAGGTCCAAATCGAGCTTTAAGTCGCCCGATTTGCAGGCAGCCTGCAGGATCGTGACGGCATCGGCCGTGTTCTTCTGGACAGTCTTCACGTCGTCAGACGTGGCAAGCATCTCAGTCTGAAAGTAAGAGGCGACTTCGGGGGTTTTCACTGCAGCCGCGAACTCCAGGAGCTTCTTGTAGTTCTTTGGCGCCATGTGACGGATGGCCTGGAGCATCTTCTCGTTTTTAGCGACATTGTCGTCCGGGCGCATGCCGCAATCATTGTCTTTCAACAGGAGCTCCTTGACGACAATCTCGCCGGCCAGGGCCACATCCTTGTCGTTCTTCTTCTTGCGCTTTTTCACGTCCTTGCCGTCGAAGGCGTAATACATTTCCACGGCGTGGATGTTTCCGAAACGGTCCTGCTGCGAAAGAATATAGTCCATCACGAGGAAGTTAGAGATGTCCTTCATCTGGATCATGGTCTGCGCGGCGGATGCGAGGTCAGCCTTCACCATTTTCGCGATCGGAGCGGAGTTGCGAACGTTTTCCCAGCCCTTGGAGTTCTTGAAACCTTTCAGGCCAGCGTTGATCTCGGAGTATTTCAGTTCGCCACCAGGGTTCTTGGAAAGCGCGCCGTAGATCTGCTCGAAGTCGTCGGTGAAAAGACGCTCCTTCTTCTTGTAGTTCTTGGGATCAGCCTCGGCCGACTTCCAGCTTACCCAGGTGTCGTGGATCGTATCCTTGGAGTTGGGAAGCGCGAGCGCGGTGATCTTTCGGTGCTCGGCGAGATCCATCGTGCGAATGACGGTTCCTGGAACCTCAATGCTGCCGCCCAGCGCGGCGGCCACCTGGTAGTAAGATAGAATGGCGGGAGCGTAGCTGCAGCTGATGCTCTGCTTGAACTTCGCGAGCTTCTTGCCGGAGCGATTCGCGTCTTTCACGCATTCATTGGCAACGTAGTCGGCGACGCTCGTGCCGGCCGGGACCTCTTCGATCTCGACGCCGGGATTCGTGCTGGTCAGCTTAGGGCAGCTCGCGGTGATGATGTCCTTCTTCTCACCTGACGGGCCGTAGAAATCGAAAGCGCAGAGCTTCTGAAGCTTCTCGAGCTCCTTGGCGTCGGCTTCCAAGCCGGGAAAGCCCTTTGGAATGATGCAGACTTCGTCGACTTTGCCTGGGCTCGTATACTCGACCCGGCTCTGGCCGCGCGGCGCTTTCGTGCTGAAGAGGTCGGCGTGTGCGACTGGGAGCGCGGAACAGGTGGAGAGAATCAGGACAAGGGTCGAACGTGATTTCGTCATAAGCTTTTAAGCCTCCAAAAGATTGGCCCGCTTTATAACACGTTTATAACGCACTGCAATGTGAAATCGCAGTATTTTTTAAATTTTATGTAATATCAATGAGTTAGAACAGGTACTTAACCCCAAGTGTGAGCAGCACTCCCTTGGGAACTTCGCTTGAGAAAGCGAGCGCGTAGGCCAGTTCGACGGTCATTGCGAATCGGCCCAAGGGCTGCTCATACATCAGAGTCGGGCCCACAAAAAGACCGCTCGCGCTGGAGTTGAAAGCCACGCTGTTGGCGAGTCCGTCTGTCGCGCGCACTTCCGAGGAATTACGGATCATGCCGAGCTTCAGGCCCACGGAGACATCCTGATCCAGGTTCACCGAGCCTTCGATTCCGTAGAGGCTGGTGCGGGTGCTGGCGCCGACGCTCGACGCATCGATAGCCGAATTCACCGACGACCCGTAAGTCTCGAAAAAAGCCGCGGTCTTCATGAACTGCACAACACGGTAATCCACCTTAAATCCGAGGAGGAAGGCCTGGTCACCCGAGCTCGGAAGCGCGAGCCCCGTCATCAGACCGAAGGAGCCGCGTCCACTCCCGCTCGTCGCAGCCCAGACGTCAGCGGACACTACCATGGAGAGCAGAAGCGCGCAGCACGCCGCCCGAAAGACGCGCGCACGCGGAGTGCCATTGTAATGACGGATGCGATCCATACTC
>JAYVOO010000140.1:0-2312 GCA_043757905.1 Oligoflexia bacterium | reverse complement strand
CCGTTGCCTTGAGGCCTGGGCGGCTCAGGAACTTTCCTCTTGTGTTGGAATTTGGAGCGGGGCTGGGAAATCGCTACCACCTCGGCGTACCCCACGCGGAGCCCGGAAGGCGGGAGCGTGGGGAAGGGGCGCGGCCAGGACGGCCGCCGCTGAGGTGGTAGCGATTTCCCAGCCCCGCTCCAAATTCCAATACAAGCAGAGAACCTACCCCCGCCGCCCAAGCCTTAAAGCAACGGCATTGAATACGCGTCTAGGGTTTAGGGACAAAGGTAACACTCAGATGAGCTAGAGAAGTGTTTTTCCCTGGGAAAGTGACGAAAAAGAGAAGGACTGCCGTCGGCAAGCAGATGTGTTTTGATTGGATAGCGACATCAAATCAACCCCTTCTGCAAGGAGGCAGTCCCAGTGGATTTATACAAAAGGATCAAGAAAAAGGCGAGATCGACCCGCAATCGAGATGTTAGAAAAAAGCTCGAGCTCTTCCTGCTCGCTCTGAAGCTGAAAGACGTTAGCGAAGCCTGTGCGCGCCGCTCTCGAAGAAAGGTCCAGGCGCCCCAAGCACAGTCCAGGGATCACGCCTAAGAGCATTGAGAAGAGGATCCGTTGGTTTATGAAAAAGTATCACGGCTCACGCTGGTGTTACACATCTCTCCCAACCTTACAGTCTGTTGCCTTCGCGCAAGGTAATCGCAATGCCATTGACTTAAGCCGGGTTGGCCGGAGTAGTTTCTCGTCTTGGGCAGGACTTGAGCTCGGATCCTTTCCCAGGATGCCCGGCCAGTGGTCGCGAAGTTTCACCCAAATCCAAATTCTTCGACTTTTCAGCCCCCCCTTCCCATGGCCACCGGTTTCGAGGTAAGTCAGTAGGTTGATGCACCCTCCAAAAGATCGCTCCATCCGACTGACCCGAGTCCGGCAGAACAATCTCAAGAACGTGACCGCGGAGTTCCCAGCCCGCCAGCTCTCGGTCGTGACTGGGCTCTCGGGCAGCGGCAAAAGCTCGCTCGTCTTCGACACGCTCTATGCCGAGGGCCAGCGCCGCTACGTCGAGAGCCTTTCCACTTACACCCGGCAGTTCCTCGAGAAGATGCCGAAGCCCGACCTCGACTCGATCGAGAACATCCCGCCCGCGATTGCGCTCGAGCAGAAGAACCACGTCTTCAATTCCCGCAGCACCGTGGGAACACAGACCGAGATCGTGGATTACCTGCGCGTGCTCTTCGCGAAGATCGGCCAGACCTTCTGCATGGACTGCGGCGGCAAGGTGAGCCGGTGGGAATCCCAGGCGATCCTCGACTTCGCAGCCGACTGGCTCCCGGGCCGGAAAGCGCTCGTGCTCGCGCCAGCATACCGGCCGGACAGCCCTGAGACGATCGCCGCGCGCGACAAGAAGAAAAAAGTCGCTAAGGGCGCGAAGAAAACCAAGGCTGCGGGTGCGCGCAAACCAGCAGCCATGGCTTCAGTCGTGACACTTTTTCAAACTCTCAAAGAACAGGGATTCCAACGCGTGCTTTGGCGTCCGGCTCCGTCCTCCAAAAAGGCTCCCCAGGTGCTCGATCTCGATGAGCTCTCCACGCTCCCGCTCGACGCCGACGCGATGAACGCGGCGCTAAAGGCCGGCGAATTCCACATCGTCGTCGACCGGCTCCGCTTGACCGGCGACCCGGATGTGAGCGCGCGCGGCCGTCTTCTCGACTCGATCGACCAAGCGCTTGCCATCGGTCGCGGCGAGATGGCGCTCTTTGACATCGACGAGGGCGTGGAACCCGCCAAAGCTTTCAAATCATTCGATAGCCGTTTCGCGTGCGTGAAGTGCGGCCGCGAGCACCGCGTGCCAGAACCTCATCTCTTCTCGTTCAACAGCCCCATTGGGGCCTGTGGAAAATGCAGCGGCTTCGGCTTCACGCTCGACATCGACGAGGCGCTCGTCGTGCCGGACCCGACGAAGACCCTGAAGAACGGGGCGATCGATCCCTTCTCCAAGCCCTCGCACGCTGACTGGCAGATCGATCTCTTCCGCTTCGCCGAACGGCACTCGATCTCGATCGGCAAGCGCTACGCCGAGCTCACGCCCGCTCAAAAGTCCCTACTCTGGGAAGGCGACCCGAAAGACTCGACTTTCCCCGGCATCCTCGCCTGCTTCGAGGAATTGAAGCGCTGGAAGTACAAGCTCCACATCCGCGTCTTCATCCGCCGCTACCAGACCCAGACTCTTTGCACGACGTGCAAAGGCACGCGCCTCAAGCCGGAGGCGCTCGCGGTGAAGATCGACGGCAGGTCGATCGCGGACGTACTGAACGCGTCGATCCTCG
>JAYVOO010000139.1:0-2314 GCA_043757905.1 Oligoflexia bacterium | reverse complement strand
AGGTTGATGGAGAGGCCGTCGAACTTGAGTTCGGCCAGGTATTCGATGGCTTCCTCTTCGGGCTTGTCGAGCAGGCGATGCAGCCTCTCGTCGAACTCGAGGAATTCGTTCTCGGCCAAGGCGTTGGCGAGCGAGAGCATCGGAGCCGCGTGCTTAGCCTTCGTGAACTGGTCGAGTGCGCGCCCGCTTACGCGAACGGTCGGCGAGTCGCTGAGCCTCAGATCCGGATGCTTAGCCTCGAGCGCCTGAAGTTCGCGGAAAAGAAGGTCGTAGGCCGAATCCGAGATCTCGGGGTCATCCAGCACGTAATAGCGGAAGTCATGGTGATGGATAAGAGAAGTAAGCTCTTGAATGCGCCCGGCCGGCGCCGCTTTAGCCATGAAGACTCTCTACACAATCTTGATCAGAAGTAATAGACGACAGAAGGGGAAATCGTGAAGAGCTTCTGCGAAAGAGTGTCCCCGTTTGAGTAATCGGCCCCGTTGGTCTGCAGGCCAATTCCGCAGCGGAACGTCATCTTGGTCGTGTAATGGTAATAGCCCGCGATCGTGAACGAGCTGTCCGACGCGCTGTTGATCGTCGAAGGAGCGGCGGCGTCTTCCGATGCCGAGCTGAAGAGCCCGAATGCGACGTCAAGCGTGGCGCCGAAGTTGCCGCGGATCGGCAGGTCGCCGCCGAGCCCGAGGAACATGCTCTTAAAGGAGACCGGTCGCGCCGTCGCGGTGCGGATCTGTGAGGCGGTCAGCGACAAGGTGGTGGCCGGGGCCGCCGGTCCGAAGCTGTAAGAGGCAGTATGGTAGCCGACTTTCAACCACCCTTTGGGTCCGAAGAAATCGTTGGTGAGGAGATATGAGAATCCCGCGTTGATCTTGAAACCCGTGATCGAGCCGCTCGTATCCAAGTTATAATCAGTCGAGGTTCCGGTGATATCCTTTTGCGTGTACCCGGCCGAGCCGAACTTAAGTCCGAGGTTCCCGAAAACCTGGCGCGTGAGCCAAAGCTCGCCTTCGGCCGAGGCGCCGACATGCGCTCCGCCGCCCGTGACGCCTGCCCCGGTCGAGTCCGATCGCTCACGACTGAAGCTTCCCAGGTCTAGCCCTCCCGTGATCGAACCGAGCCGCGGGATCTCGTCGTGTTCGGATTCGCCTTCCGGGAGCTTCTCTTTCTCGGGGGGCCTCGGGATCAGCTCCATGATCTTTTGCTCGCGCGCGACTTGGTGGGTGTGGTCCTCCTCGATGATGTGGGTGAAGGCGATCTGTTCCTCCGCCTGATCAACGGCGAGCTTCCCAGTCTGCAGGATGCGCCAGTCGACGATCGCCTTCAGGAGCGGATGCTCCTTGGCTTCCTCGATCGTGCCGACGACGAGCGTGTCGCCCTTCTGCAGAGTAACGTTCGCGCCGATATTCACGGTGACGGCGTCGCCGTCGCGGCCCGTGACGCTCGCCATGAAAGGAAGCTTCCGGATCATGCGGTCCACCGCCTGCTGGAGGGATTCTTTCATGTCGGCCATGCCCGCGCCGTTCTTCAGATCCTTCAGGGCGAACTCGTCGCTGGAGAGAAGTCGCATCGTCGGCGCCTGGAGCCACTCGATCTTGAAGTTGTAGAGTGCGCCCGTCTGGGTGATCTCGGTGCGGATGATCGTCTCCACGCGGGCGGCGCGCGCGATCAGGCCCAGGATCTTGGGATCTTCAATCAGCTTCTTGTAAGGGACCTTCGAGGAACCGAGCAACGCTTCCGATTTCGAAAGGTCCTGGATTCGGAAACGGCTTTGCTTGGCGAAATGCTCCCGGTACGCGTTCAACACGTAGTCGCCAAAGAGCCCGTCGATATTGTCCCAGGAGCGGAGTAGTCCGATGCTCGAAAGCGAGAAGCGGCGATCCAGCTCGGAGTTCGCCGAAGCGCTCGACAGGGGTAGGAGCGCGAGAGCGGCGAAAAGTAGGAGAAGCGCTCGGTTAGACATCAACCCGGGTGTTGTGGAGGATTCTCTTCATAAAGCGCGATCAGAGTTTTGAGCTCAGCGATCTCTTCCTGCGCTTTCTGAAGATCCTTCTGCAGCATCTCGAATTTGTCCGTACTCGTGGCGAGCGGCCCTTCGAGGCAGAGCAGGTAGCGTCCTTCCTCCACTCGGTGCTCGATCTTGCCCGCCTTGATATAGCGGCGCAGCGTGGACAGGCTCAGGCCCGACTTCATCGCGTAGTCCATTAATGGCAACCAGGTTTTCATGACTATCCAATCCGCCTAGCCAACGATTGTATTTCCATGACGAAAAAATTCAAGTAATCTCTTTGATATATGACCAGGCCGGCCTTCTTAG
>JAYVOO010000138.1:0-8546 GCA_043757905.1 Oligoflexia bacterium | reverse complement strand
CGTTACAGTTCCAAGCTCGCGCGGGGCCACCAAACCTTGCGGGTATCGTAGTTCATTCACACAGACGTTTTATTCCTAAAAAACTCGGCAACGCGTGGGCAACCTCGCGCTGTATTCACACGGCTCTCGATCCCTTCAAAGGCGATCGGTGGCCTAAATGGAGAACTACGTCATGGGCTTAAGAATCAATACGAACATCGCAGCGATGAGCGCTAACCGCTCGCTTTCTAAAACCAGCGAAAGCCAGGCCAAGACCTATGAGCGCCTGGCTTCGGGACAGAGAATCACGTCTGCCGGCGACGACGCCGCAGGCCTGTCCATCAGCGAAAACCTTCGCGGCCAGATCCGATCCCTCGGGCAGGCTGAGAAGAACGCCAACGACGGCATCTCGTTCGCGCAGGTCGCTGAAGGCGGCCTGAGTGAAATCGGAAACATCATGATTCGCCTTCGCGAATTGGCGATTCAGGCTGGTTCCGATACCGTCGGCGACAAGGAACGGGGTTACATCAACCAAGAAGTCAAAAGCCTTACGCAAGAAGTCGACCGCATCGCGAACGTCACAACTTTCAACGGCACCGCTCTCCTGAACGGCCAGGCCCCGAAGTCCGAGCTCGAATTCCAGGTCGGTATCCGCAATGACGCGACCGATCGGATCAAGTTCAACACTCGGGAAAACGACGTGCGTGCAAGCTCACTCGGGGTCGAGGATTTGAACTATGAAACGATTGACGGAGCACGCGAGTCTATCGACAAAGTCGATGGTGCTTTGGGGAAAGTGCTGGAAGCCCGCGCCCGTCTGGGTGCGACGCAGAACAAGCTCCACTCCACGGTGAGTAACCTCGGGATCGCCAAGGAAAACCTCTCGAACGCTCGGTCCCGTATCGCTGATACGGACATCGCGACCGAGACCTCCGAACTGGTCCGGGGCAACATCCTTCAAGCTGCGGGCGTCGCGGTTTTGGCGCAAGCCAACCAGGCTCCTCAGCAGGCTCTCAAGCTCCTCTAAGACTCAGTCTCAACAAGTGCGCCCGAACCCCTCTGGCAATAGTGCCACAGGGGTTCTCTTAAGCCCCCCCCAGGAGTGCCGAGCTCCTGGGGGCCTTTATCCCCACTCAAGCTGAATCCGGCATCGACCGATCAGAGTAGGGTGAAGATCAATCCGTTCTCCGAGGCTTTCCGCTTCATCGGGCTCACCACCGCAAGGGACAGGGACCCTGGTTCTCCGCAAGGACAGACCCAAGACCAGCGGCAGGGCAAGAAAAAGAATCCAGCTGACACCGAGGCTCAAGTCGAGACCATCGAAGTCACGGATGAAAAAGTTAAACTAGCTGTCGAGGCATTCGGCTCCGACGCTCACGCGAAGTCCAACGGACTCGCCGCGAGTGTCACAGGCCAGGGTCCCGGCATGCGCGTCGTTCTGCGCGACCGAAGCGGAGCCACGCTCCGGCAGTTCACTGGCGAGGAGTTCCTGAAACTTCGCGCCTCCGCAACCCAAGACACTGGCCGCCGCGGCAAGCTCCTGGATCAGAAACTCTGACCGTTTAGGATTACTGTGCGGCTTTGAAGAGCCAAAAATTAGTGGAATCGACCTCGTCGAGAAAACCGTCCGGATCCGCTTTGACCATCTCTTTCACTACATGGGTGGTGCCCGGGATGCCCCAAACTCTCCAGCCAGTGCCGAAAGGCCCGCCTTTGGACATGCGGCAGGTTGAGGTGTCGCCGACGGCCTGCATGCAGTTGGCGGCGTTTTCTTCTTTCGTCCGGAACTTATCGGAGTCGGCGGCGTACTTCACTTCGCGCGCGGCGAGGTCCTTGCTGCGAGCAATGCCAGCTTCATATTTTTCTTCTGTGATACGGATCGGGACCCAGACGGCGAGTGACTTGCCGGCCTCTTGGGCCCAGGTCCAGGACTGCTTGGCGGTGTAGTTCTTTCCCGGCACGGGCTCGGGCGCATGGCCAAAGATCCGCTGCAGTATGGCTTCGCCGAGATCCTTGAATACGTTGATGTGCTTGGTGCTCGCGAAATCGGTCGGGAGAAAACTGATCGTAGTCCACTGCTGGCTCGACTTGGAGGCTTTGATGTAAGTCGCGAAAGTGTGGGACTCGCGTGGCATGTTACCGTAACCCTGGCTCCCGTTGTAGACGATGAAGTAGGATGGGTTCGGGATCTTCCCGCTGTCGAGGCGCTGTTCAATGTTCGATCGGACCAGGGCGTCCACGTCCTGCGCTTTCTGCGTGGCCGATGCATCCAGGATCTGGGATCCCTGGCTCTGTTTGCAGGTGATTCCGGTGTTACCGGTTCTTGAGCCAGAAGTGCCGCCGGCCGCGTCTGCAAGAGCGCCGTTTGACGGCAACACAAGAAGTAGCGTCGCAAGGAGCGGTGACAGTTTCAGGTTGCGCATGCACTATCTAAATGCCAGCCGCATGCCACGGGAGCGTCCACAGATTTGTGAGAAGTAACGCCTGATTGGGCTGGGGTGTGTAAAAACGGACGCAGGCCCGACCCTGTTGGGATCCACCGGAATTGCCTAGTTTTTAGGCACCGCTCACGCTATTTCCTTAGGCTGTGAGCTTGTACGTTCTATCCGATCTACACATTAACACTCCCGATTCGCCGCTTTACAGCGAGCTCGTCGGATTTCTCCGGAACCGCACGCACGCCGGCGACACCGTCATCCTGGCCGGAGATCTGTTCGATTTGTTCGTTGGCGGAAAACTTCTGTTTCTCGAGCGCTACCGCGATTTCATGGAAGCGCTCAGGCTCGCGGGAAGCCGCGGGGTCGAGCTCCACTACATCGAAGGCAATCACGACTTCCAGCTGAAGCGCGCTTTCGCCCCGATCCCCAACCTTCAGCTGCATGAGGACTACGTCAGCCTCCAGATCGGCGACAAGCGGATCTTCGCCTGCCACGGCGACACGGTCGACCGCCGCGACTACGGTTACCTCGCGCTTCGAATGGCTTTCCGCAGCCCGGTGATGAAAGCGCTCATTGGCGCGCTTCCGGGAAGTTGGATCGACGGCCTCGGCCGCGCCTCAAGTTCCATGAGCCGCTCACGCAAGCCGGCACTTCCGGTCGAGCTGCCCCGCCGGGGGATGGAGGAGCTACGCAAGGTTTACCGTAATTTCGCCGCTGAGAAGCTTTCCGAGGGCTACGATTTCGTGGTCATGGGCCATTGCCACGATCTCGACGAGATGTCCTTCATCGTGGAGGGGCGCATGGGTCAGTATATCAATGTCGGGTATCCGCCCGTTCACGGCTCGATTTTGTCGTGGGCGCCGGGCGAGGACAAGATTCGCCGCGAGAAGTTCGCGCGATGAGTGACCTGCACGCGATTGAGATGACCGCCGAGTTTCGTGAACGCTTCGAAGGGGTCGCGGTTGGTTTCGACGCGTCCGCCTTGGAGCGTGCGCGCGCGAAGAGCTGGGAGGCGCTCGCCGCGATCCGCCCGCTCATTGTCGAGGGCATGAACGAGGAGGAGGCACGGAAGGTCGCGATGGAGCGCCTCGCCGACTTAGGCGTGACGAAGCACTGGCACCGCGTTTACGTGCGCCTCGGTCCCGGGACGGTGCTGACCTTTAATGATCCCCTTCAACTCGAATACCGCTTGAAGCCGGGAGATCCTTTCTACGTCGACATCGGGCCGGTCTGGCGCGACGAGGCGCTGGGCATCGAGTATGAAGGGGATGTCGGGGACACCTTTATTCTGGGCGGGCCGGGAGCGAACCCTGAAGCCCAGCGCTGCGCAGACGCCGCACGAGCGATTTTTCGCGAGTGCAGCCGGAAGGCCCACGCGGAGATGCTCACGGGCGAGGAGATCTACGCCTGGCTCAAGACTCGCGTCGCCGATTCGGGCTACCAGCTGATTGAGATCGCGGCGGGGCATCGTCTATCCGAGTTTCCGCACCACAAGCATTCAAAGGCTAGTTTGGGGAAAATCCGTTTCATACCCAGCGCTTCGCTCTGGGTACTGGAAGTCTTGCTCCGGCATCCGACGCTCCCGATCGGGGCGTTCTTCGAAGACCTGCTTTAGACAGCGCTTTCAGGCTAATGCGCCTTGCGTCAAATAACTCTTGCTCAAGACTGCCCGCCGGGCTAGGGTGCGCTCCATGATTAAATCTATTTCTTTGCTCTCTCTCGTCGCCTGCCTGATCAACTCGGCTCCCGCCCTCGCCGCTTCGACCGTGATCGTCGGTGCCGACATCACTTATGACTACTCGACCGATCCCAAGGGAGTCGAGACGGCCACACCCTTTCTCGGATTCCGCGATTCCGTCTACCAGACGATGGGACCTACGGCATTCTGTTACGTCGGCAGCGCTTCCGAAGTCTGCGCGCTGATCAAGAAGGACATCAAGAGCCTGAGCGCGGCATACATGACCGGCGGAGCCGAAGAGGACATTTCTTTCAATACCTGCGCAGTCGTCGCGAAGAAGGGTGATGTCCTCGAGCATGTCGAAGCCAACTACCATCTAGCTAGCTTCCACGGCGCCGGCGAATACGACGTCAAGCGCGACCTTTTCGCCTGCTCACGCTGAACTTAGGATCGCGCGCTTGAGACCTTAGCGAGCGAGCTGCAGTAGCTCGGCCGCGTTTTCCATGCTCTTGCGCGTGAGCGTCGGCCCGCCCAGCATGCGCGCGAGCTCTTCCTGGCGTTCCTTGTTGGAAAGCGCCGCCACCTCGGTCAGCGTGCGCTTCGACTTGGAATCCTTGCGCACGACCAGATGGTGGTCGGCGAAGGAAGCGACCTGCGGAAGATGCGTGATACAGATGACCTGGTGGTGGCTGGCCACTGACTTGAGTTTCTTGCCGACCTGGAACGCGGTCTGGCCGCCGATGCCAGCGTCGATCTCATCGAAGAGGTAGACGCCGATGCCGCCGCGATCCGCGATGACCCGCCGAATGGAGAGCATCAGCCGCGAAAGCTCGCCGCCAGAGGCGATCTTGCCCAGCGGGCGGAGCACGTCGCCCTTGTTGGTCTGGATCAGGAACTGCACAACATCCGGGCCGCTCGCGGGCCACTCGGAGATCGCATCGACCGTGCGCACGTCGACGACGAACCGCGCCTCGCCCATCTTGAGATCGTTCAACTCGCCCGTGACAAGGCCCGAGAGCTTGTCAGCCATCTTCTTGCGCGCGGCCGAGAGCTTCTTCGCCTGCGCAAGCAGCGCCGACTGAAGCTTCACGATGGCGGCTTCGAGCTCGCTGATGCGGTTACCCGTCTGGTCGAGCGCCTCGTACTCAGTCTCGAGCCGGGTCAGGGTCGCGATCATCTCCTCGAAAGTGCCGCCGTATTTGCGCCGGAGATCGGCGATCAGCGAAAGGCGCTCCTGCACCTGCTCGAGCTTCTCGGCGTTCAGGTCAATCGTGGCCTGGTAGCGGTTGACCGCGAGCTCGGCTTCCTCGGTCTCGGCGAGCGCGCGTTCGAGGCCTTCGCGGATCGAGTTCGTCGCGACGGGATCGAGCTGGTTCAGGGTCTTCAGCCGCTGAAGCGCGAGGCGGATGGCCTGCGTCGCCCCTTCGTCGCCCGAATCTCCCGCATCGAGGCACTTACGCACGCTTTCGGCGGCCTGCGCCCGAGATTCCGACGACTGCAAGAGCTGCTTCTCAGTGTGCAAGCTCTCCTGTTCGCCTGCCTGGAGATCGGCGGAGCGAAGCTCCTCGACCTGGAATTTGAGGAAGTCTGCCTGGCGCGCGCGTTCGGCCTCGCTCGTGCGTAGTTCTTCAAGCTCGCGCGAAAGGGCCCGGAACTGGGCCAGGCCGGTGACCAGCTCCGAGGCCGGATCGGCGAGCTTTCCGTAGCGATCCAAAAGCTCAAGCTGGACGGCGGAGCGCGCGAGCGACTGGTGCTCGTGCTGGCTGCAGAGGTCGATTAATCCAT
Source organism: Oligoflexia bacterium (assembly GCA_043757905.1). GTDB lineage: Bacteria > Bdellovibrionota > UBA1018 > UBA1018 > UBA1018 > JAYVOO01. The sequence goes on along the minus strand of JAYVOO010000138.1, from coordinate 2,666 downwards.
CCGCCACGTTCTGCAGAATGGAGAGAGTGGCAAGCTCGCCGTTGATGTGGATGCGGTGCTTGCCCGCGCGGTGCACTGCGCGGCGGATGAGGAGCTCGCCCCCATCGGAGGGGAGGCCTGCATCTTCGAGCCGGGCTTTGACCTTCGGTCCCATGATCTTGTCGGAGAGATCGAAGAGGCCTTCGACGACGGCCTCGTCTTCGCCGGTGCGCACGAGGTCGCTTGAGGCGCGGCTTCCGAGCAAGAGCGAGATCGCTTCAACAATGATCGACTTTCCCGCGCCGGTCTCGCCGGAGAGAATGTTTAATCCTTGTTTAAAATTAATTTCGGCGAAGTCGATGATCGCGATGTTGCGGATCTTCAGAATCTCAAGCACGTGTTAATACCTTTCCGTAAACGACCCATGCCACTCGATCCGAGTGGCTCCCGATCGAACTAATCCCTCATCCCGAACTTCAGCTTCTCGCGCAGCAAGCTAAAGTAATCGCGGGTGGGGGAGGAAATCAACTTGAGAGAGTGCTTCTTGAAGCGACGCACAGTGACGAGATCGCCTTCTTTCATGTCCACGACGTCCTGGCCGTCCAAAGTGAGCAGGACGTGGCCTGGGCGATGATTCAGGCAGATTTGGATCTCGGATTCGTCGGAGATTACGAGCGGCCTTTGCGTCAAACTATGCGGGCAGATGGCGTTGAGAACCAAAGCAGGGAGAGAGGGCTCAACGATTGGCCCGCCGGCTGCGAGGGAATAGGCCGTGGACCCCGTCGGCGTGCTCACGATCAAGCCGTCGGCGCGCACATTATGGGCCCATTTTCCGTCGATCGCGACCTGCAGGCCGATAATGCGCGCGATGGCGCCCTTCGAGATCACGGCGTCATTGACGACCGGACCCTGAAAAATGGTCTTGCCCTTACGTGTCAGGGTTACTTCCAGCAGGGCGCGGCTCTGGGCGATCATCGGCTTACCTTCCAGCATCCGCCTCAAAGTCTCGACCGCCTCCGTGCGCTTGATCTCGGTCAAAAAGCCCAACTGGCCCATATTGACGCCCATGACCGGAACGCTCCGGCTCTTCATCAGCCGCGCGATGCTCAGGTAAGTACCGTCGCCGCCAAGGACGACGATGAAATCGGAATGGTCGGCCAGCTCATGCTTGTCGACCATGGAGACCTTTTTGGTCCAGGGCTTATGATTCAGGGACTTCAGGCCCAGGAGGAATTCCTTGACCGTCGATTCGCTCTCATCGGCGAAGCAGACTCGCAGCCCTTCTGCTAGAACGATCCTTGCGAGCTCTTTGGCTAGGGCGGCCGCTTCGGGCTGCCGGTGCTTGATCACGAAGCCGATGCTTTTTAACGAAGCGGTTCTTCTGAATTTGGATTGAGCCATGGATTCAGCTACACAATAAGCAAAGGACGAACCCTTGTCACCCACAGAAAACTCGCAACCAGGCAAACCAACCGCGGGAGGACTCTTTGAGTTCGCCGAGGGGGAGAGTCGCGTCTCGAGTGGCCCACTGGCGTATCGGATGCGTCCGCGGCGGCTGGATGATTTCGCCGGACAAGAAAAAGTCTTGGGTCCTGACAAGCCCCTCCGGCGCTGGATCGAGACCGACCGCGTGCCTTCGCTCGTCTTCTGGGGCCCTCCTGGCTGCGGAAAAACGACGTTAGGCAAGATCATCGCCCAACAAACGCAGTCAAACTTCGAGGCCTTGTCCGCGGTGCTTTCAGGCGTGAAAGACATCAAGGAAGTGGTCGAGCGAGCGCGCCAGTCGCTTCGCCTCTCTCGGCGCAAGACGATCCTGTTCGTGGACGAGATCCACCGCTTCAACCGCTCCCAGCAAGACGCGCTCTTGCCGCACGTCGAGGACGGCACCGTCACGCTGATCGGAGCGACGACTGAGAATCCTTCCTTCGAACTCAATACGGCTCTCCTTTCTCGTGTCCGCGTGATCCGAATGGAGCAGCTGACGGCCGAGGCCGTCGAGCGCGTGCTCTCGCGCGCGCTACAGGACCCAGAGAGAGGATTGGGAGGATTTCTCAAGCTCGCGCCCGACGCCATCTCCTGGCTGGCCGCGACCTCCGAGGGCGACGCGCGCCGCGCGCTCACGTCGCTCGAGAACGTCGCGCTTTACGCCGGGCAGGCCTCCGCGCAGGCTTTGGATACGGCAGCGGTCCAGGCCGCGCTCGAATCCGCGATGGATCGCCAGCCCATCCCTTATGATAAAGCGGGTGAGGAGCATTACAGTGTCATTTCGGCCTTCATCAAGAGCATCCGCGACAGCGATCCGCACGCCGGGCTCTATTACCTCGCGCGCATGCTCGAGGGCGGCGAGGACCCGCTCTTCATCGCTCGGCGGCTCGTGATCTTGGCTAGCGAGGACGTGGGCAATGCCGATCCGCGTGCGCTTCAAGTCGCCTTGAACGTGAAGGACGCGGTCGACTTCGTGGGCATGCCCGAGGCGCGCATCAATCTGGCGCAGGCCGTGACCTATCTCGCCGTCGCGCCGAAGAGCAACGCGAGCTACGCGGGCATCGGCGCTGCAATAGCAGAGGTGAACGAGACCGGCGCGCTGCCCGTGCCCATGCATCTGCGCAACGCCGTCACGGGCCTGATGAAATCCGAAGGCTACGCCAAGGGCTACAAATACGCGCACTCGGAGCAGGGTCAACGCG